>JBAIYN010000206.1:0-2328 GCA_037915775.1 Burkholderiales bacterium
CCTCGATGCGGGCGATGTGATCGGGTCCGGTGTGCCTGGCATCGAAATCGCGCAGGCCGCGCAGCAGCCGGTCGAGCTGCGCGCGGGTATCGGTGACCGCGCGCAGGGCGGCTTCGGCGGCCTTCGACTGCGCACCGTCGCTGGCAAGCCGCAGCGCGAATCGCACCTGGCGGCGGTGCAGGTCGGCCGCGGCCTGCTGCGCCTCGAACGTCATCTGCGCCAGCGCGAGCGCATCGTCGTAGCGCTCATGCAGCGTGCGCTCCATTGTCAACGCGACCAGCGCCAGCCCAATGCTGCAGGCCATCAGTACGACGGTGGCCAGCCCGATCCAAAGCTGCCGCTTCAGGGTCCGGTTCGCGGACCCAGCAGGTTCCGCGGGTGCGGGCTCGATGGGAGGCGGCTCGGTCGACGCGACCACAGGTCGATGGCGGGCGCTTATATGCCCCAGGTCACGTCGACGTTCTTCTTCTGCGCGGCGCGCAGCATCTCGAGCAGGGGATAGGCACGCTGTCCGAGCGTCACCGCGCGCTGCGCGCCGCCGCCGCGTTCATCTGCTTCTTCGTTCTGCGCCGCCGCCTTCAGCTGCGCCTTTTCCTCGTCGACGGCGGCGGTCAGTTTCGCGATCGCATCGGGAAGCTGCGCGGCAGTGATCACGCCGCGCGGCGCCGGCGCCTTGCCGATGATGTCGAACAGGCGGCGCGCGTTCTCGGCGAGATAGAAGATCTCGCCGGCGGCCTTCGATCGAAAGACGACGAGCGGCACAGCGAAGCTCCAGGAACACCGCGCCACGTTCGCGGCGTCCCGGCCATTCTAGATCCGGGCGCCGCGATCTGGTCGGCCCGGCCGAGAATCCCGGCCGCGATGTCCTGCGCATCGTCCGCGAACGCGCACGGCACCAGCGCGATCGCGAGCGCGAGTCCGAGGATGAACAGCGCGGGATCGCCCACGATCACCGGCACGCCGACCAGGATCAGCGCGAGGAGCGGGTAGTGACGTTTCAGCGCCGGCCGCATCGCAGCCTCCGTGGACCGACCGCGGTCCGTTCAAGAGTGCGCCGATTCTGCGCCAAAGGGCGCGCCGGCAATCCGCCGAAACGCGCGATCAGCCCGAGGACTCGGCGCGCCGCGGGGTGGTCCGGCGCGACTACCTATAATCCGCGGCGAATCCGATTTCGGGGGTTAAGAATGGGCAAGGGCGATCTGCGCACGCGGCGCGGCAAGATCTACAACGGCAGTTACGGCAAGAAGCGGCCCCACCGGGGCAAGAAGAAGGCAGCCGCCGCCCGCACTTCGGCTCCGCGCAAGTAACGGCGCAAGTCCGTCGGGCCGAGCCGGCCCGGCGCCTTCATGCTGCGGTCTGCGTCGGTCCTGCTGACTCTGGCCTGCGCGCTGTCGCTCGCCGGTTGCAGCCCGAAGTTCGACTGGCGCGAAATCAGATCCGCTGCCGGAGGCTTCAGCGTGCTGATGCCGGACAAGCCGCAGACCGTCACCCGCGACGTGGCTTTCGACGGCGGCACGATCCGGATGACCATGATTTCGACCGGTGTCGGCCCGACCCTGTTCGCGGTCGGGTTTGCGCAGTTGCCGGCCGAGGCGGTCGCACCAGCCCGGCTGGAGGCCACGTTGGCGTGGTTCCGGGATCCGGTCGTGCGCAACATCGATGGCAAGATCACCAGCATGCAGTCGATCAGCCTGTCGCCGGCCGCCGCGGCCGGGCATCTGGTACGTGGCGGACAGGCGGTCGAGGCGCGCGGCCATGTCGGCAAGGATCGCCGCCCGGGTCAACTTGCCGCGCGCTTCCATGTGGTCGATGATCGCATCTATGAGGTGGTCGCGATCGGCGCCGACGGTGAATTGACCGCCGATGCCCTCGAGACCTTTTTTTCTTCGTTTCGCCTCGTCCAATAAGGGGGCCCGCATGAAACTCGAAAACCCGCTGACCGGCTCGATGGTCTCGCTCGACGAATGGTGGATGCCTTTCACGGCGAACCGCCAGTTCAAGGCCGCGCCGCGGCTGCTCGCCAAGGCCGAAGGCATGTACTACTGGACGCCGGACGGGCGCCAGATCCTCGACGGCACTGCCGGGCTGTGGTGCGTGAACGCGGGACACAATCGCAAGCCGATCGTCGAGGCGGTGCAGAAGCAGGCGGCGACGATGGACTATGCGCCGCCGTTCAACCTCGGCCACCCGGTCGGCTTCGAGGCGGCCACCGCGGTGGCGGCGGTCGCGCCGGCAGGCATGCAGCGCGTGTTCTTCACCAACTCCGGGTCGGAGTCGGCCGACACATCGATCAAGATCGCGCTCGCCTATCACCGCGCGAAAGGCGCG
>JBAIYN010000280.1:0-1529 GCA_037915775.1 Burkholderiales bacterium
CTGCTCCAGCATCCCGTTGGCGTTGCCGCCCAGCCCGACGACCACATCGCGCAGGGCGCGGTCGTTCATGTCCATTACCCGGCGCCACGTAATGGCGCGCGGGTCCACCGCAAGCGCGTTACCGTGATGGACGTGGTTGTTCAGCAGCGCTGCCAGCAGGTTGTGGGCCGTCGTGATGGCGTGGAAGTCGCCGGTGAAGTGCAGGTTGATCTGGTCCATCGGCACCACCTGCGAATAGCCCCCGCCGGCCGCGCCGCCCTTCATGCCGAAGCTCGGACCCACCGACGGTTCGCGCAGGCAGACCACCGCGCGCGAGCCGATGCGGTTCAGCGCGTCGCCGAGACCGACCGTGGTGGTGGTCTTGCCCTCGCCGGCCGGCGTGGGGCTGATGCCGGTGACCAGAACCAGCGCGCCGTCGGATCTCGCTTCCAGTGACTTGATGGAGTCGATCCCGATCTTGGCCTTGTGCCGGCCATACGGCTCGAGCGCATCGGACGGTATGTCGAGTTTCGCGGCAATGTCCGCGATCGGACGGAGTTTGGTTTCCCGCGCGATCTCCAGGTCGCTTTTCATCTTCTTGCGTTCCTCAGCTTATCTTGCGCATGACCGTGTGCGACCGGTTGGTGGTGTGCGGGCGAACCTTCGGCGCCCAGTCGCCGATTTCCGATGCCTTCAGCCAGGCCGGGCTGTTCACAACATCGGGCGACGCTACTTCGTACAGGGCGAGATAGCGCGGCATGCCGTCGCGATTGGTCTTCTCCAGCACGTAGCGAGTGCAGCCGAGGACACCTGGGACCTTCAGGATCTCCGGCACGTGCTCGGTATCGTAGATACGGTTGAAGTCCGCCTCGTATTGGGCGGGAATATCCATCTGCACCATGTAAACATATGGGGCACGCGCGCTTTCCGGCATCTTCCTGTCTCCTCCTCACTCACATCGCGGTCGTGGTGTCGCGAGTCTGTCATGCAGCCTTGCGTTGTTTGATGCCCAGCTCTTCCAGTGCGCCGCCCATCGCACTGACGGCCCTCGCCATGTCAGCCGATGTGATCGCGCCGATGCAGCCGACGCGGAAGCTCGGCTGGGCAGTGTCGTAGAAGTTGCTGATCAGTATCCCGCGCGCTTTGAGCGCATCGACGAAGCGCTGCAGGTCCCAATTGGGATCGTGCGGCGCGCGCACATTGACGATGACAGGACCCTGCATCTGCGGTGGAAGGTATGGCGTGAGGCCAAGATCGCTCACCCCGTCATACAGCGTGCGCATGTTCGCCGTGTACCGCGCCAGCCGTGCCGGCTGCCCGCCCTCTGCATCGAACAGGTCTAGGGCCACGTTGAGGGCGTTCAGCACCTGCACCGGCGGGGTGAAGCGGGAGCTGCCCCAGCCGTAGCGCAAGCCATGGGCGTAGATACTGGAAAGATCCAGCGACCAGCTTCCGGCGTTTCCCGCGCAGGCCTCGACGCGGTCGATGCGGACCACGGCGAATGCCATTCCCGGCACGCCCTCGAGGCACTTGTTGGCCGTGAACCCGAC
>JBAIYN010000373.1:0-1614 GCA_037915775.1 Burkholderiales bacterium
AAGCCGAACCCGAAGCGGGCGAGGGCATCGATGTGCGCTCCGTTCTTGTCGAGCCCCGCGGCGAGTCCGATCGGATTGCGGAAGCGCAGGCCCATCACTTCGATGGGGTCGTCAGCGACGTGCGGCGTCAGCCAGCGCGTCAATCCGAGCTTGTGCGCTCGATCGAGGTTGGCAAAGGCGAGGTCGTGCGCGGCTTCCGGGTCGAGCGCGAAGAAGAATGGGCGCGCAAGTTCATAGAGCACGCAACGATTCTACGTGCCGCGTGCGCTGGATGCGTCAGCGCGGCGACTTCGGCCGCTGTGTCCAGCGCCCGTGGATCAGCATCTCGGCCGGCTTGAAGTTGGCCTTGTAGGCCATCTTCATGCTCGCTTCGATCCAGTAGCCGAGGTACAGATACGGCAGCCCGAGCTGGCGGCACTGCTCGATCTGCCACAGGATGTTGTACGTGCCGAAGCTCGCGTGCCCGATATCGGGATCGTAGAAGGTGTAGACCGACGACAGCCCGTCGTTGAGGATGTCGATGATCGAGACCAGTCGCAGCGGCCCGCGCGCGGACGGGTTGTTGCCGGGTGCCGCCTCGCGGAACTCGACGAGCCGCGTGTTGACCTTGCTCTGCAGCAGGAACTGCGAGTACTGCTCGCGGCTGTCGTTGTCCATGCCGCCGCCGGCGTGGCGGGTGGCCTGGTAGCGCAGGTACAGCGCGTAGTGCTCCGGATCGAACGCGAGCCCGACGACGCGGGCCATCAGGTGTTCATGCCTGCGCCACGCGCGCCGCTGGCTCCGGTTCGGAACAAACTTCGCTACCGGAATCCGCACCGGGACGCAGGCACGGCAGCCGTCGCAATGCGGCCGATAGGTGAAGATGCCGCTGCGGCGGAATCCCATCCGCACCAGCTCGCTGTAGACATCTGCGTTAATCAAGTGCGCCGGCGTGGCGACCTGGGAGCGGGCCTGGCGATCTTCGAGGTAGCTGCACGGATACGGCGCCGTCGCGTAGAACTGCAGCGCCGAAAATGGCAGTTCCTTGAGGTTGGCCACGCTAAACCGTCAGCAACAGTCCATTGATGGGGCGATTGGCGTACTTCGACCAGTCGATCGGTGGTGCCGCGATCGCCTGCGCGACGTGTGCGCAGAACTCCGACCGGCTGATCTCTCGCGCGCCGAGTGACGCGAGGTGCGTCGTCTTCTGCTGGCAGTCTATCACCGGCACGTGCTCGCTTCGCAGTAGTCCGACGAGCGCAACCAAGGCGATTTTCGATGCGTCGCTCTGGCGGCTGAACATCGACTCGCCGAAGAACATGCGCCCGAGCGCAACGCCGTACAGGCCGCCTATCGGTGCGCCGGCGGCCCACAGCTCGACCGAATGCGCGAGGCCGCGCCGATGCAGCCCGGCATACGACTCGATCATGTCTTCGGTGATCCACGTACCGTCCTGGCCGGGGCGCGGTGCGGCGCACGCGCGCATGGTGCCGATGAAGTCGCGATCCAGGCATACCTGCGTCTCGGCATCGCGAGCGATCGCGCGCACGCGCTTGCGCAGCGAGCGGCTGACCCGGAGTTCGTCGGTGAACAGCACCATGCGCGGGTTCGGGGACCACCACAGCACGGGTTCGC
>JBAIYN010000467.1:0-1762 GCA_037915775.1 Burkholderiales bacterium
GACGTGAGCAACCCGAGCAACACGAAGGTCATCATCAGCCGCAGCGCGATACTGAACAATAGCGGCGGCACCGGCTCCGGCGGCGGAATCAACAGCAATCGCGGGACCCTCACCCTTACGGACAGCACCGTCAGCGGTAACAGCGTTGGATCGAGCGGCGGCGGAATATTCTTCGGCAATGCCGGCAACGGCCCCAACTTTCTGACCAATTGCACGATCAGCGGCAACACCAATAACAGAAGCGGCGGTGGCATTGCGACTGCCGCCGGCAGCAGCGCGGTCATTTTGAACAACTGCACGATCGCGAACAACCTCGTAACCAGCATTCAGGGCGCGACCACGGCGATCGGTGGCGGTGTGTCTGGAACATTCCAGGTCGCCAACTCCCTCATCGCCCATAACGTTACCGATACCGGAATCGGCCCCGACTGTGCGGGGACGCTGAACTCGAACGGTCACAATCTGATTGGCAATCAGGCCAATTGTGCGATCACCGGGAATCTCACCGGCAACGTCGTCGGTGTGGACGCCAAACTCGGCGTGCTCGCCGACAACGGCGGTCCAACGCTGACTCAGGTGCCAGCTGTGGATAGTCCGGCAATCGACCACGGCAACCCCGCACCGCCCGGCAGCGGTGGCTTCGCTTGCTCCGCATTCGACCAGCGCGCGTTCCCAAGGCCGCTCGGCGCTGCGTGCGACATCGGCGCCGTGGAACGGAATGGGGCGCTCGCGATAACGCGCATCCTGCCCGCGGTCGGGGGAAATGCAGGTTCCGTAACCGCGCTCGTCTCGGGGAGCGCCTTTGCGGACGGCAGCACGGTCAAGCTCACGCGCCTCGGTCAGGCGGATATCGCAGGCAATCCGGTGCAGGTCGACGAGGGCGGCTCGGTGATTGCCGCGACCTTCGACCTGACCAACGCGTCGCCCGGCACGTGGAACGTCGTCGTCGTCGAACCCAATACGACCTCGGTTACGTTGCCGAACGGATTCACCGTCCAAGCCGGCGGCGGCCCCGACCTTTGGGTCGACGTCGCCACATTCATCATTCCGCGGCACGACTCGAGCCGATTGACGATCTTCTATGGCAATCGCGGAAACGTGGACGCGGTCGCCGTTCCGCTGCAGCTGTCCGTCTCGAGCCAGTACGGCGTCACCGCGCTCTTCGACATCGCGCAGCCGCCATCACAGCCCGATCAGGTGTTGACCGATTTCAGCCAGGTTCCGTTCGTCGTGCAACCGGTGCCTGCGGGCGGGTATGCGAACGTGCCGCTCATGCTGCCCGTCGTTCCGGCGGGATTCACGGGAGTGCTGCAGATCGCTCTGGTTGCGCCGCCGTTTCAGGCGACCGAGTCGACGTTGTTCCTCAACATCGATACCCCGTACTTCAGCCCGACGCTGAGCCCGCAGATCGTCAGTACGCTCGTTCAGGGTGCGATGGCGTACGCGCCGGTTGGCTTCAGTGTCGACATCTCGCCCTCCATCGTGCCCTTTCTCCAGCAGTATCTGACCAACCAGCTTCAGCTCGTCGTCGATCGCGGACGAAGCGCGTTCGTCGCGAGTCTTGGCACGTTGCCGCCGATCTACAGCCAGGCGCAGCTCCAGATCGATGCGGCGATCGTCGGGGCGGTGCGTACGCTGCAGCCTTGAGCGTTCGTCGCGAGCATTCAGCATTCGAGTTGGGCACTCGATGAGCCAGTCACCCGGAGGAGCATCAATGGCGGCGATGGCGAGGGCGATGTCGGTTGCGTTCATGTGCGCGTTG
>JBAIYN010000249.1:0-1566 GCA_037915775.1 Burkholderiales bacterium
GTCATACCAGGTTCTGGATTGGCCGGCAGCCCGCATGATTTCACCAAGCGGAACGGCGTCTACGAGAGCGCACGCGGTGCGGCCATGTGCAACTTCTGTCACGTGGCGCCGAGCGGTTCGCTGGACAGCGACTCACGCTGGGCGGACGGCATCGCCGGCGGCGCCATCGCCGGGCCGCACGGGCCCGACGCGCTGGATTCGCTGCCGCTTTGGAACCACAAGCTCGTGAACGTGAGTTACCGCATGTACGAAAACGGCCGCGGCGCGCCGACGCGCGGCGCCAAAGCGTCTCAGGCCGTCGCCGGGGGCATGACGCCGGGCAGCACTTCGCTGATGTGCCTCGGCTGCCACGATGGCAGCGTCGCAACCAATCTGTATAGCAACTCCGCTACGTTGATCGGCAAGGACAACAATCTCACCAACCATCATCCGGTCGGATTCAACTACGAAGCCGTGGCGTCGATGGATCGCGAGATCCGATCTCCCGACATGGCGTTCTTGACGACGAATACCACGGTGCGAGATCACCTCTACGGGCCTGGGTACATGGAGTGCGGCACGTGCCATTCGGTCCACAACACCGGCAACTCCGGTGAGAGCCTGCTGTGGAGGAGCGATGTGCAGAGCCGGTTGTGCCTGACCTGCCACGACAAAGGCCTGCACCCGGGCATGTCGTGAGGGGGGCGGCGCGTCCCGACGCTAGAACAGGGTCGTGATCAGCGTGCCCAAGACAGAGATCGGGCTTTGGTCCTCGATGCCGTTGGCGGCGCGATTGACGCTGTGCAGAGCGGATTGGGCATCCTGATACAGTTGATCGTCTTGCACGATGCGGCCGAGCGTACCCTGCCCGTCGCGCACCTGGGCGGAAATCTCCTCCAGGTTGGTGGCGGTGGTACTGAGCCGCGCGACCGTTTCGCGCACGTCGTCATAGAGGGCGCCATCACTGTTGACCAGCCGTCCAAGATCCCCCTGCCCCCGCGCCAGACGTTCCGAGACTTTCTGCAGATCGGCGATCATCGCATTGGCGTGATCGTACAAACTACCGTCGTTTAGCAGCTTCGCCAGCGTTCCCTGACCGCGATCGAGCTTGGCCGTGACGGACTCGACGTTGTCGAGCGTTCGCTGCAGCGCATCGCGGTTCTCCTCGATCATGGTGTCGACGTTGTTCAGCAGGCGATCTTGATTCTGATTCAGCGAATCGGCCAGATCGGTGATGCTGTGCGCCACGTCTTTGACCTGGCCGATCATGTCGGTGAGGCTGGGAGGTATCTCCCCTTCGATCGTATCGCCGTCCTTCAGCGGCGGCGAGGTCGGAGTGCCAAGGGATATGGAAATAAAGCGCGTACCGCTCAACGCCTGATAGTCGAGGCGTGCCAAGGAATCGCGGCGGACAATTGCCTTATCTTCGAGGTTGAGCCTCACGATCACGCCGTCCGGCTGTAACTTGACGTCATCCACCTTGCCGAGCTTCAAGCCGGCGACCTGCACCGCATCCCCATTCCGCAGCCCTTCGACGTCCCCGTACTTGACGTACAGATGATATCCCTTTTTGAGGATGCCCGTACC
>JBAIYN010000484.1:0-1617 GCA_037915775.1 Burkholderiales bacterium
CCGATCCTATTTTATTTTTGCGAAGCCAGGGGCCTAAAACCGACATGATGTCAGTTATGATCAGACTACCGCCCTTCACGCGGCGGCAGCCCCATTTTGAAAGTTGTGGTTAGGAATAAGCTCCGGCACGGCTGTGGCCTCTCCCGACCGCGATCGACGAAGGCGGAGAAAACTATGCTGCAAACTCTGTCCGGCAAACAGATCTCGTTGACGCTTGCTGTGATGCTCGCATGCGCAGTCGGGGCACTGGCGTTAGCGGACGTCGCTCAAGCCGGACGTGGCGGTGGGGGCGGTCACGGCGGCGGCGGTGGCGGTGGCTTTGCGGGGGGCGGTTTTCGTGGGGCCGGTGGCTTTCATGCTCCTGGCGGCTTTGGCGGTAGTGCCTTTCATGGGACTGGCGCTATTCATTCCTTCCATGCTGCGCCGCGCATGGGACGCGGTTACAGCGTGCGCAGCTTCTCATACCGCGGCGTCCATCCTTATGCCGGTCGCAACGTTCCGCGCTATAGCTATCATAGTCCGTCCGGCGTTTCGCGAGGCTTTGTCGCAGGCAACCGCAGTATCTCGAACCGGGTAGCCCTGCGCAATGCCGGTGCGGTGGGCCGTGCTCTGTCCTCGCGCCAGATCGGGAGCGCTCTGCACACACCCGGCGGCCTGCGCAATCCGATGACGCGCGCTGCCATCACGGCAGGCGTTGCGGGCGCAGCCTGGCGTGTTCACAATGATGGCTGGTGGTGGCGCCACGTCCACGGCGGCTTCGGCTGGGTCGGCCCGGTGTTCTGGCCCTATGCCTATTACGATTTCTACAATTACGTTTGGTGGGGCTGGGACTATGACCCATTCTTTTGGGACTATGGCTATCTCGATCTCTATGCGGGCCTGTTCGGCCTCTACGACTATGGGGCCCTGAGCGGCTATGCTTATTATCTACCGGGCTATGCCGGACCAGCGCGGCGACCGCGTTCGTCCAGGGCCTTGGAGGCGGAAAAAACCCTTGCCGACATGTGCGGCAGCGACAGCCGCGACATCGCCGGCTTCCCGATCGAGCGATTCGCCGATGCGATTCAGCCCAATAGCGAGCAGAGCGCCGCGCTCGATGATCTCGGCAACGCCTCCCAGGAGGCGGCCGAAACCATCCGCAAATCATGCCCTGGCGACGTTGCTCTGACCGCACCAAGCCGTCTTGCTGCCATGCAGCAGCGCGTCGAGGCAATGCGTAGCGCTGTTGCGACCGTGCAGCCGGCGCTCGACAAGTTCTACGGGCTCCTTACCGACGAGCAGAAGGCCAAGATCACGGCGTTGGTGGTGGGTCAGCAGTCTGCGCGGCGCGAGGGTGTTCCACGCAACGATAACTGCGGAGCTCCGCAGGCTGGTGCGACGGACTGGCCGGGCGAGCTGATCGAGCGCAACGTCAAGCCGACCGACGCGCAGCGCGCGAGCCTCACGGCGCTGCAGAATGCCGCAGCAAAGACAGCGGACATTCTCAAATCCTCCTGTCCGCCCGAGGAGGCGCGCACGCCGCCGGCGCGGCTTGCCGCGGCGAGTGCGCGGCTTGATGCCATGCTCCAGGCGATCGGAACGATCCGCCCCGCGCTGGATGATTTCTACAACTCGCTG
>JBAIYN010000385.1:0-2178 GCA_037915775.1 Burkholderiales bacterium
GCTGATCGTCGAAGCGGTGTCGGTCGAAGCGATCGGCGCGGGCGAGAAAGCGTCGGAACAGGCGCCGGCGCGTCCGCCGCGCGGCGGCCCGCTGCGGCCGGCTACGAACGTGCGCGCGTATTTCGGCAACCTCTGGCACGACACGCCGCTTTACGTGCGCGCCGACACCCGCCCCGGAGACGTCATCGACGGTCCCGCGATCATCGCCGAAGCCAACGCGACCACGGTCGTCGAGCCGGGGTGGCGCGCGGAGATCACGCCGCTCGATCACGTCGTGATGAAGCGGGTCGCGCCGCGCGCGCATCGGGTGGCGATCGGCACCCAGGTCGACCCGGTGATGCTCGAGATCTTCAACAACCTGTTCATGTCGATCGCCGAGCAGATGGGGCTCAGGCTGCAGAACACCGCTTACTCGGTCAACATCAAGGAGCGGCTCGACTTCTCGTGCGCGCTGTTCGACGGCGAAGGCAACCTGATCGCCAACGCGCCGCACATGCCCGTGCACCTGGGGTCGATGAGCGAGTCGATCAAGACCGTGATGCGCGAGAACGCCGGGCGCATGCGCGCCGGCGACGCCTACGTCGTCAACGATCCCTACAACGGCGGCACGCACCTTCCAGACGTCACCGTGATCACTCCGGTGTTCGACCGCGCCGGATCCGAGATCCTCTTCTACGTCGGCTCGCGCGGACACCACGCCGACATTGGCGGCAGCACGCCGGGGTCGATGCCCCCCTTCTCGTCGCATCTGGAGGAAGAGGGCGTGCTGTTCACGAACTTCCACCTGATCGAAGGGCAGGGGGCGGATCGACCCGGCCGGCTGCGTGAAGCCGAGTGTCGCGCCGTGCTGGCGAGCGGCAAGTACCCCGCCCGCAATCCCGAGCAGAACATCGGCGACCTGAAGGCGCAGATCGCGGCCAACGAAAAGGGGCGCGAGGAACTGCTGCGCATGGTCGACCAGTTCGGACTCGACGTGGTGCGCGCCTACATGCGGCACGTGCAGGACAACGCGGAAGAATCGGTGCGGCGGGTGATCACCGTCCTGTCGGACGGCGCGTTCGACTACCGGCTCGACAACGGCGCGCGCATCAAGGTCGCGATCCGCGTCGATCGCGCAGCGCGCTCGGCGACGATCGATTTCACCGGCACATCGGCGCAGCTGCCCAACAATTTCAACGCGCCGTCGAGCATTTGTGTCGCCGCGGTGCTGTACGTGTTCCGCACCCTGGTCGACGACGAAATCCCGCTGAACGCCGGTTGCCTGAAACCGCTTGCGATCGTGATCCCGGAAGGATCGATGCTCAGTCCGCGCTACCCGGCTGCGGTGGTCGCGGGCAATGTCGAGACATCGACCTGCATCACCAATGCGCTGTTCGGCGCGCTCGGCGTGCTGGCATCGTCGCAAGGCACGATGAACAACTTCACGTTCGGCAACGCCCGCTACCAGTACTACGAGACGATTTCCGGTGGCTCCGGCGCCGGCGTGACCGATCTGGCCGCCGGCGCGGCGTCGAGGGAGGGCTTCGACGGCACCGACGTGGTCCAGACGCACATGACCAATTCGCGCCTGACCGACCCCGAGGTGCTGGAGTTTCGCTTTCCGGTTCGGCTGGAGCGGTACGAGATCCGGCGCGGGTCGGGCGGGCGCGGCACGTGGCGCGGTGGAGATGGGGGCCGACGGCAGGTGAAGTTTCTCGAGCCGATGACCGCCTCGATCCTGTCGAACAGTCGCGCGGTGCCGCCGTTCGGACTTGCGGGCGGCCAACCCGGCGCGGCGGGCCGCAACTGGGTGGAGCGCACCGACGGTTCGATCGAGGAACTCCCGCACATCGGCAGCCGCGAGATGAATCCGGGCGACGTGTTCGTGATCGAAACACCGGGCGGAGGCGGATTCGGCAAGTCGGATTGACGCTGGTTACCCGGCGAATTCACGCGGTTTGTCCGGCCATTTCTGCGCATTCGGTCGCGCGGCGGGGCGACAGAATGGCGCCGGACTCACTTTCGGGCCCGCCCGTGAACGCGCCGGAACACATCGAGCTTGGCGGCCACAGCATCCTTGGCAACCTGGCCATCTGCTATGCGCCGCTGATCGACAAGCACCGCAAGGCGATCGGAACGCGCCTGACCACGTTGTCGATGCAGGGGGTCGATCGGCTGCCGGTCGGCGAACTGCTGATC
>JBAIYN010000011.1:0-3261 GCA_037915775.1 Burkholderiales bacterium
GCGCGGATGCGCGTCTGGCGTGCGCTGAAGGCGCTCGGCTGCGCGTCGTTGCGGGACGGTGCGTATCTGCTGCCCGCGTCACCCGAGCGGGAGGAGCGGCTGCGCGAGGTGGGCGATGAATGCATCCGTGAGGGCGGAGTGTCGTGGCTGTTGGCGGCCGCGCCCCGGTCGAGCGAAGAGCGCGAGGCCCTGGTCCAGTTGTTCGATCGGTCGGACGACTACGCGGAGTTGCGAAAGTCCTGGAAGGAAGCCAACCGCGCCGTGGGAAAGCTGTCGCCGGCCGAGGCCAGTCGCCTGGCACGACGGCTGGAGCGTGAGTACGAGGCCGTGAGAGCGATCGATTTCTTCCCGGCCGACGCGGCCACCGAGGCGTCGGCCGCATGGTCCGACCTGAAGCGGCGCATCGAGACGATTCTTTCGCCCGAAGAACCGCATGACGCGGCCGGCGCCGTTGTGCGGCTCGACAAGAAGAAGTATCGCGGACGCGTCTGGGCGACCCGGCGCCGGCTGTGGGTGGACCGGGCCGCCAGCGCCTGGCTCATCAAGCGATTCATCGACCCGGACGCGCGATTCCGCTGGCTTGCCAGGCCCGCGGATTGTCCGAAGACCGCGCTTGGTTTCGACTTCGACGGCGCTGCATTCACGCATGTCGGCGACCGGGTGACCTTCGAAACGCTGCTGGCCAGCTTTGGCCTCGAAAACGACGAAGCGCTGGTTCGACTGGGCGCGCTCGTGCACCACCTGGATGTCGGTGGCGAGCCGATCCCCGAGGCGATCGGGTTCGAAGCGGTGATGACCGGGGCGCGCGAACGCCACGCGGATGACGATGCGCTGCTTGCCGAGATGTCTTCCGTGCTCGATTCGCTGTATGCCCACTTCGGTCGCCAGGTGGCCAAGTCGGCGGGCTGAGGAGTTGCCATGAGCAGTCCGACATTGCAGGAAGAAACCGCGAAGCCCGGCACGACCTACTCGCTCTGGCAGCTGAGCAGGTACATGCTGGGACTCGGCACCTGGGGATTCGGCGGTCCGGTGGCTCTCGTGGGCTACATGTACCGCGACCTCGTCGAGCGCCGGCGCTGGATCTCCGAGGCGGATTACAAGGAGGGGCTGGTGATCGCGCAGCTGATGCCCGGTCCGCTCGCTGCGCAGCTCGCGATCTACCTCGGCTACGTCCACTACCGCGTGCTCGGCGCCACGCTGGCTGGCCTCGCCTTCGTGCTGCCTTCCTTCTTCATGGTCGTCGCGCTCGGCGCCTCCTATGTCAGATATGGCGGGATCGGCTGGATGCAATCCGTGTTCTATGGCGTCGGCGCAGCGGTCCTTGGAATCATCACGGTCAGCGCCCAGAAGCTGACGTCGAAGAACCTGCGCAAGGACGCCCTGCTGTGGGCGATCTTCTGCGTCAGCGCGGTCGTCACGATCGTGACGCAGTCCGAGGAGGTCTGGCTCTTCATCGGCGCCGGCGTGTTGGTGTGGCTCGTGAGAGCACCGCCCCGGTGGCTGTCCGGCGGGACCGTCAGCGCCGGGGCCGCTCCGATTGCCGCGGCATTTGCGGCAGGCTCGATCGACTGGCCCAGGCTGGGCCAGATCGGGGCCTACTTTGCCTATGCCGGCAGCTTCGTCTTCGGCAGCGGTCTGGCGATCGTTCCCTTTCTCTACAGCGGCGTCGTGAAGCAGTACGGCTGGCTGACCGACCGACAGTTCGTCGACGCGGTGGCGGTGGCCATGATCACTCCGGGTCCGGTCGTCATCACGACCGGCTTCATCGGGTATCTGGTGTCCGGGCTTCCCGGCGCGATCGTCGCCGCGATCGGCACCTTTCTGCCCTGCTACCTGCTCACGGTCATCCCCGCGCCGTACTTCAAGAAACACGGCAAGCGGCCGGCGATCGTCGCATTCGTCGACGGCGTCACCGCGGCCGCCATTGGCGCGATCGCCGGCGCCGTCGTCGTGATCGGGCAGCGCTCGATCGCGGATTGGGTCACTGCGACGATCGCGGTCGCTACGGCCGCCGCGCTGTTCTGCTTCAAGAAGCTGCCGGAGCCCGCGGTCGTCGTCGTCGCCGCCTTGATCGGGCTGCTGGTTCATCCCCTCGTCGCACGACCGGCCGGATAACGGCATTCACCCGCCAGGAGATCCCGATGCAACCGCAGATGCTGAAGCTCGATCCGGCCCGGCTAACTGGGTTGTCGGCACGCCTCGTCACGAGCCACTACGAGAACAATTATGGCGGCGCGATCAAGCGCCTGAACGCGATACGCGAAGAACTCGGCCGCCTCGACTGGAGCGCAGTCCCGGGCTTTGCGATCAACGGGCTCAAGCGGGAAGAGCTGATCGCCGCCAACTCCGCGTGGCTGCACGAACTGTACTTCGACGTTCTCGGCGGCGACGGTCGGGTTCCGCCCGGCGGGATGTCGGTCGCTCTGGAGCGCGACTTCACGTCGGTCGACTGCTGGCGGACAGAATTCACCGCACTGGCGAAGGCAATGGGCGGGGGATCGGGCTGGGCGCTGCTCTCCTGGTCGACCCGCGAGGCGTGCCTCGTGAATCACTGGGCTGCGGATCACACCCACCTTCTCGCTGGTGCGACGCCGGTCCTCGCGCTGGACATGTACGAGCATGCCTACCACATCGACTATGGCGCCAGGGCGTCGGCTTACGTCGACGCGTACATGCGGAACATCGACTGGCAGGTGGTGCACCAGCGCTACAGCGACGCGGTCGCCTCCGACTCGATCGCGCTGACGGCGAAGCCCTCCGAGCTCGACGGGGCGCGACAGATCATCGACGTGCGCCGCGCCGCAACCTATGCGGAGGCCGGGGACGTGGTGGCCGGAGCGGTCTGGCGCGACCCCGTGGCCATCGCCGACTGGAGCAACGAGCTGGATCGAAGCGCGCCGGTGTTCGTCTACTGCGCGCACGGCCTGGATATCGGTCGGTCGATCGCGCTTGGCCTGCGCGCGCGCGGGCTCGATGCCCGCTTCATCGACGGCGGGATCGAGGGCTGTCGCGCTGCGGGCGCCACGCTGGCAAACAAGGGAGCACGACCATGAAATGGGTCACGCGGGAACGACCGAAGATCGATCGGATCGCCTGTCCATGGCTGGTAGTGCGATTCATCGACGCCGCGGCCGAGTTCCTCTACGTACCTGCCGGCGAAGTGATCGATGTCGCGCGGCAGACGGGCGCGATTCCCTACGACGTCCCCGGTGTCGAGCTCGGCCATGTCGGAGAGCTGTGCAGCTTCGACGCGTTCCTGCG
>JBAIYN010000608.1:0-3870 GCA_037915775.1 Burkholderiales bacterium
CCGACGCGCGAGCGCGTCAGCCACGTTCGAATCGGACTTCGCCACCCACGAGGGTGAAATGCGCCTGGCCTTCCAGTTCATGGCCGGCGAATGGCGTGTCCTTGCCTTCGCTCGCGAGCGCGTCGGGGAGCACGCGCCAGTGCGCAGCGGGGTCGAACACGACGATGTCGGCCTTGGCGCCGACGCCGAGGCGGCCGGTCGGCTCGCCCAGCACGCGCGCCGCCTCGCTCGTGACCTTGCCCAGCGCGCGAACGAGCGGGACTTTGGCGCGTGCCGCCCACTTCAGCACCAGCGGCAGCAACGTTTCGAGCCCGGTGGCGCCGGGTGCGGCCTCGCCGAACGGCAGCAGCTTGTCGTCGACGCCGACCGGTGTGTGATCGGAGCAGATCGCGTCGATCGAGCCGTCCGCCAGACCCGCCTCGATGGCGTCGCGGTCGCGCTGCGACCGCAACGGCGGATCGAGGCGGTACTTCGAATCGAAGTAGCCGATGTCGATGTCGGTCAGGTGCGCATGGAGGACGCCGACGTCCGCGGTGACCGGCAGGCCGTCGCGCTTCGCCTGCCGCACGAGTTCGACGCCCGCCGCCGACGACAAGCGCGCCAGATGCACGCGCGGCAGGCCCGCCGCGCGCTGCAGTTCGAACACCGTGTGCAGCGCGACCGTTTCGGCCGCCACCGGGATCGACGGCAGGCCGAGGCGCCCCGCCACGGCGCCGCTCGCCGCGACGCCGGCGCCCGCGAGCGTGTCTTCGACCGGCCGCAGCCACAACGGCAGGTCGAAGGTCTTCGCGTACCGCATCGCCTGCAACAGCACGCTGTTGTCGTGCGGCAGCGCGCGCGTCTGCATGAACCCAACGCAACCCACCTCATGCATCGTCTCGATCTCGGCCAGCGCTTCGCCGCCCAGCCCGACCGTCAGCGCCCCGAGCGGATATAGCCTGGCACCCGCGGCCTCCCGCGAACGCTGGCGCAGCATGCGCACCAGCCCGGGCTCGTCGAGCGGCGGATCCGTGTCGGGCGGGCAAACGACGCCGGTCACGCCGCCGGCAAGCGCAGCGCGCATCTCCACCTTCAGCGCGCCCTCCGCGCCCGGTTCGCGCATCCGCGCGCACAGGTCGACGAGGCCCGGCGCAACGACCAGCCCGCGCGCGTCAATCGTCCGCTCCGCCTTGAAACCCGCCGGCGCCGCGCCGATCGCCGCGATGCGGCCGTCGGCGACGTACACGTCGGCGACCGCGTCGTGTCCCAACGCGGGATCGATCACGCGACCGCGGACGATCGCCAGGTTCATTGCATCCTCTGCGACGAAGCCGCGATCGACAGCACGGCCATCCGCACCGCGATGCCGAAGGTCACCTGCGGCAGGATCACGCTCTGCGTGCCGTCGGCGACGTGCGAGTCGATCTCCACGCCGCGGTTCATCGGGCCCGGGTGCATCACGATCGCATCGGGTTTGGCAAGCTTGAGCTTCTCCGGCGTCAGGCCGTAGTTGCGGAAGAACTCCTGCGCACTCGGCAACAGCGCACCGCGCATCCGCTCGTTCTGCAGCCGCAGCATGATGATCACGTCGGCGCCGCGGATTCCCTCGTCGAGCCGCGTGAACACGCGCACACCCATCTCTTCGAGCCCGGCGGGCAGCAGGGTCAGCGGGCCGACCGCGCGCACCTCGGGCACGCCGAGCGTGGTCAGCGCGTGGATGTCGGAGCGCGCCACGCGCGAATGCAGGATGTCGCCGACGATCGCGACCGTGAGCTTCGTGAAGTCGCGCTTGTAGTGGCGGATCGTGTACATATCGAGCAGGCCCTGCGTCGGATGCGCATGGCGGCCGTCGCCGGCATTGATCACGTGGATGTGCGGCGCGACGTGCTGCGCGATCAGGAAGGGCGCGCCGCTGGCCGCATGCCGCACCACGAACATGTCCGCCTGCATCGCGGTCAGGTTGTTGATCGTATCGAGCAGCGATTCGCCCTTGGCCGTGCTGGAGCGCGTGATGTCGAGGTTGAAGACGTCCGCGGACAGCCGCCGCGCGGCGATCTCGAACGTGGTGCGCGTGCGGGTGCTGTTCTCGAAGAACAGGTTGAACACCGCCTTGCCGCGCAGCAGCGGCACGTTCTTCACCTCGCGCGCAGCGACGTTGATGAAGCTGTCCGCCGTGGTCAGGATGCGCTCGATGATCGGGCGCGGCAGCCCGTCGATCGACAGCAGGTGATGCAGCTCGCCGTTGGAATTGAGCTGCGGATTACGCATTCTTCTGCTCGAGCGTGAGGGTCAGTTTGCCCGCCTCGTCGCGCGACAGCACGACGCTGACTTCGGGTGGAACTTCGATGGTGCGGCCGACCGCCGCCGCCGCGACCGGCAGTTCGCGCCCACCGCGATCGATCAGCACGGCCAGATCGATCCGCGCCGGCCGACCGTAGTCGAACAGCTCGTTCATCGCCGCGCGGACGGTACGCCCGGTGTAAAGCACGTCATCGACCAGCAGGATCTCGCCGCCGTCGACGTCGAACGGGATGCGCGACGGCTTGACGCTGGGATTCAGCCCAGAGCGACTGAAGTCGTCGCGATAGAACGAAATGTCCAGCACGCCGACCGGATGCGGGTTCTTCAGCTCCGCCTTCAACCTTTCCGCCAGCCAGACACCGCCGGTATGGATGCCCACCAGCCGCACGTCGCGTCCTGCGACCATTTCACGCACGCGCTGCGAGAAGGTTCGGTAGATCGCTTCGGCGTCGAGCGCGATCATTTCGATTCGTTCAGCCACTGTTGCAGGATCACGGATGCCGCGGCATCGTCCGCTCCGCCTGCGACGACCGCCGAGGAATAGCGTTCGTCGACGAGCGCGACGGGGCGATGGTATCGCCCTCCCAACTGGCGCGCGAAACGTTCGCAGCGCGAGGTCATCTCGTGCGCCGCGCCGTCGGGATGCCGCGGAATGCCGACCACCAGCCGCGCCGGTTGCCATTCATCGATCAGCGCAGCAATCCGCGCCCAGCGCGTATCGCCTTGTGCGTCGATCACCGTCAGCGGACGCGCCTCGCGCGTGACCGTGTTGCCGATCGCCACGCCGATCCGCCGTGCGCCGAAATCGAACGCGAGCACGACGGCGTCGGTCATCGTCGAAAAAAAAGGGGGAAACGAAAGCGGCCGGCCCGATGCTGCGACACGCATCCGGTCAAGCATGCCCGGCCATCCCGGACAACTGGGCCGCGTCGATGCCAAGCAGCTTCAGCGCGGCATCGAAGCGCTGCTCGACCGGCGTCTCGAAGATGATCTCCGCCCGCGCCGCAACCGTCAGCCACGCATTGTGCGCGAGCTCGTTCTCCAGTTGCCCGCCGCCCCAGCCCGAGTGGCCGAGCGTGACCAGCAGCTTCTGCGGGCCGGTGCCATCGGCAACGGCCTCGAGCACGTCCTTGGAGGTCGTGAGCGCGATTTCATCGGCCACCGTCAGCGACGAACTGTAGTGGCCGGTCGGGCTGTGCAGCACGAAACCGCGTTCGGTCTGCACCGGGCCGCCGAAGAAGACCGGCGTGTCCTTCCACGGCGCGATCTCGAGCTTCAGGTCGATCTTGTCGAACAGCTTGGCCAGCGTCAGGTCGGTCGACCGATTGATCACCAGCCCGATCGCGCCCTTGTCGTTGTGTTCGCAGATGTACACGACCGTCCGCTCGAAGTTCGGATCGACCAGCGTTGGCATCGCGATCAGGAACTGGTGCGTCAGGTTCAACTGCGTCTTCGGCATGAACAGAATTGTATTCTCAGTTCCGGACCGCGACCGACAGTCGGTGGCCCGTTTGACATTTGCCAACCCATGGACGCCGCCCTCGTCTGGTTTCGCCGCGATCTGCGCCTGCACGATCACGCCGCTCTGTA
>JBAIYN010000233.1:0-1577 GCA_037915775.1 Burkholderiales bacterium
CACCACCACCCGATCGCCCTCTGCGAACACCTGCGGCGGCTCATCATCGGTATAACGGATAAACACCACACCGCGCCGCCGCGCTTCGGTGTAGTATTCTTCGCGGAAGCCATAGGTCACGATGTTCTTATACAGCACGCTCACGCGGCAGGCCGGATTGAACAGCTTGATGCGGATGGCATTCTTCATCGTGTTGGTGCAGCAGACGCGCGAGCAATACTCCGGCATGCCGTCCGGCCGCACACACTGGATCATCACCACGTCTTTCAATGCGGCGATCTTCTCCGGGTGATGCACGATCAGCTCTTCGAGTTCGCGCTGCGTGATCACGCGCGGCACGTCGAGCCAATGATGCTCGCGCGTTTCGCGGCCGCCCGTCGCCACGATCGTCACACCGTGCTCGACCACGAACCGATCGATTGATCCGTCCAGGTAGCGCGTCTGCAACTCCGAGCGGAAGCTGCCCACGTGACCCGTGTACCGCAGCATTTCCGTGCGCGTATGAACGCTGATGCGGCGATGCGCCCGAACGCGATTCACCAGGTCACGCAAGAGCCGCTGCGGATCGTAGCCTTCGGCCACGTAATACAGGTTGTTGAGATTTCCTCCCAACATCTCGGTGCGCTCGACGAGGTGCACATCGTAGCCGCTGTCGGCGATCGCGAGCGCGGCCGTCATGCCCGACACCCCGCCGCCGATGACGAGCGCGGCCGGCTGGCACAGATTCTTGTCTTTGTGGATCGGCCTGGCAGCCAGTACCCGTCCGACAGCGACGCGCACCAGCTCCTGCGCTTTGCGATTGGCGAGTTCGGGCTGCTGCTGATGCACCCGGGTGCACTGCTCGCGCAGGTTGACCAGTTCCAGCAAATAGGGATTGAGGCCCGCCATGCGCATCATGCGGTGGAACAAGGCTTCATGCGTGCGATTGCTGCACGCGGCGATCACGACGTGGTTGAGATTGGCGTCGCTGATGCGCTTTTGCAGCCATGCGATGGCTTCGGGAAAGCAGGCAAAGTCCACGATTTCGCTGGCAACGACCTGCGGCCATTGCGCGGCGCGTTGGCTCAGGGCCCTCAGATCGATCACGTCGCCGATCGTGGATCCGCACGAGCAGGCGAACACGCCGACACGCGGCGCTTCGCGCGAGACATCGCGCTCGGGCGGCAGACCGTCGGCCGAGAGGAACGGCCATTCGCGGCTGTAGACGTGCGTGCGCAGCTGCTCGTTGAGCAGGCGCATCACTTCGGCGGCGGCGCCGCTCGCGTCGATGATGGTCTCGACGATCTCTTTCGGCGACGAGAACGCGCCGCACACAAACACGCCGGGGCGCGTCGTCTGGAGCGGCGCAAATTTGTCGGTTTCGCAGAAGCCATGCGGGTTGAGCTGAATGTTCAGCGACTCGGCCAACATCTGCGCCGAATCCGGCGGCTGCAAGCCGGTCGCCAGCACCACTGTTTCAAAACGTTCTGCGCGGCGTTGGCCGTCCACGTCAACGTACTGCAGAATGAGATCGCGCGTCGCAGGATCCTCGCGCACCTGGGACACGCGGCAGCGCACGTAGCGGATGCCGTGCTGTT
>JBAIYN010000088.1:0-1575 GCA_037915775.1 Burkholderiales bacterium
TGAGCGCACACCACGACGATCTGAAGCGACAGCGCCAGGCGATCACCTCTGCGATCGGGGCGCTATGGGAGGCAGCCTACGAAGAGGGCAACGAGGAGATCACGGCATTCGCACGACGCCTGCGGAATCATGAACGGCTGGAAAGCGAAGTGCTTTATCCGACCGTAATGATGATCGGCAGGTGCCTGAAAGAGTGTCTGCCTTCGGCCCTCCAGCTCGCTCCAGCAACGGCGCATTGCGGCTGAGCAATAGCCGCAGCGGATCCATCCGAAGCAGCGCCGTTGCAGGCGGGGCCGCGCCTTCCTGCTTGTGATGCCCGCGTGAGCGGGCTCATTCGACTTCGATCCTGAATTCGCGCACGACCTCGACGTAGCGATCGACTTCGCCGCGGTAGAACCTGGTGAACTCCTCGGCAGGCATGGGCGCCGCTTCCACGCCGATCTTGTCAAATGCGACGCTCACGTCGGGAAGCTTGACGATCGCGAGCGTATCATCGGCCAGTCGCCTGACGATGTCCACAGGCGTTTTTGCCGGCGCGACGAGTCCCCACCAGACGCTAAAGCCGCTGTTGGCGACCTTGGCCTCGCTGAGCGTCGGAACGTCCGGCAACGCTTTCGCGCGGGCAGTGCCGGTCACGGCGAGTGCGCGCAGTTTCCCGCCGGATATGAGCGGCAGCACTTCGCTTGGCACAGTGATCATGAAGGTGATTCGCTCGGTGATGACGTCGGGCATCGCCAGTGCGCCGCCTTTGTAGGGCACATGCACTGCCTGTACGCCCGCATACTTGGAGAACACTTCGCCGTTCAAATGCTGGCCCGAACCAACGCCGGGCGACGCATAACTCACCTTGCCGGAATTCGCGCGAGCGTACGCAATGAGGTCGGTGACGGAACGGATCGGCAGCGATGCCGAGCAGACGAGTATCATGGGCGCACGCGCAACGCGGGCGATCTCGACGAAATCGGTCAGCGCGTCGTAGGGCAGGTTCTTCTGCATGGCGCGGTTGGCTGCCGAGACCGACGAGGTCATGAGCAGCGTGTAACCGTCTGGCGCCGACTTGGCAACGAGTTCGGCCCCCAGGTTGGCATTGGCGCCAGGACGATTATCGACGATCACTGTTTGCTTTAACGGCGGTGCGAGATACTGCGAAACAATGCGGGCAAGACTGTCGACGCCGCCGCCGGCAGCGAAAGGCACGACGATCTTCACCGGTTTGCTCGGATAAGCTTGCGCTAACGCATTGGTGGTGGCGAGAACGCCGAACAGAAACATCCCCGCTCGCATGCTTACCATCATCATCTGCTCCTCCTATTCCTGACCTTACCTGTCACCGCGCAGCGAAGGACACCTCGCCGCGCTAGGCGACCGCCTTGCGGATGTCGGCAAGGAGGGGCTTCGCAAAATTCTCGAGCATGTTGTCAGCGCCCTGCATCAGGCAAATGCGCACGCCGTGCTCGTGCATCTTCGCGACGCGCTCCAGCATCTGCTGATGCGTCGTATACGCATAACCCATGTTCGCGGCAACAACGATGTTGCGCTTCGCCGCCTTCGCCACGATCCCGTCGAGCGCTTTCC
>JBAIYN010000485.1:0-2149 GCA_037915775.1 Burkholderiales bacterium
CCACGCGGATCCGCTCGCGGGTGGTCTCCAGGTCGCGCGTCGTGTCGGCCAGCTGGGTCTCGGATTCGCGCCGGTACTCCTGCCGCCGGAACTCGCGCTTCATGCGCAGCTCCGCGATGTTGTTCGCGGTACGCGCCAGATTGGCCTTGAGATCGTTGATCTGGGTCGACAGCTCGAGCGAGAGCCGTTCTTCCTCGTACAGCTTGTTGCGTGGCAGATAGCCTTCGGCGGCGAGCCCGCGGCTTTCCTTCAGCTGCTTGTCCACCAGCACGAGCTGCGCCGAGCGCCCTTCGAGCTGTGCCCTCAGCCCACGGTCCTGCGACTCGAGACCCGCGATCGACTCGTCCATGCTGGCCATCTCGCTGTCGAACGACGCGCGGCGCGTGCGGAACAGCTGCGACTGCAGCGACATGAATTCCGCCGCGGTCGGATCGTTCTTCGCCTTCAGAAGCTCGGGATCGAAAGTGATCGACTGTGCGCCGCCGCGCTCCGCCTGCAGGCGCGACTGCTGCGCCATCAGCGCGTAGGCCTGCTTGCGCAGCGCATCGTAGGTCGCCTGGATCTGCGTCGAATCGAGCTCGATCAGCACGTCGCCCTCGTGCACTTCCTGAGCTTCCCGGACCAGCACCTTGCTGACCACGCCGCCTGTCGGGTGCTGCACGATCTTGCGCTGCGAGAACAGTGCCACCGATCCTGAAGCAGGCACGCCCTCGTCGAGTGGGGCTGTTGCGGCCCACACCATGAACCCGCCAAACCCCAGCACCAGCGCGACCATGCCGACGCGCACCACTCTGCGTGGGCTGCCTGAAAGATCGAGCTTGGACGCCAGGGCGGCCGCTCCTTCATCGGCGGACTCGCGCCGCCACCAACGCCAATTCATATCAACATCCGGTCAGGAGAGAAGAACAAAACGTCAGGCCACCGGGCGCATCAGGTGCGCCGGCGGCGGACTCGATTGCACATGGACAGGCGCGGGCGCTGCAGCGGCCTGCTGGGCCGGTGCACTCGCCGCCTGCAACGCCTTCAGCACGTCGTCGCGCGGCCCGTAGGTGTGCACCTGGCCCTCGCGCATCACCATCAGTTTGTCGACCACGGCCAGCGTGCTCAGCCGGTGCGTGATGACGACCACCGTCTTGCCCTGTGCCTTCAGCTCGCGCAGCGCCTGCACCAGCGCCGCCTCGCCGACGTCGTCCAGGTTCGAGTTCGGTTCGTCGAGCACGATGAACGACGGGCTGCCGTACAGCGCGCGTGCCAGCGCGACGCGTTGCCGCTGGCCGCCCGACAGCACGCTGCCGCCGACCCCGATCGGCGTGTCGTACCCCTGCGGAAGGCGCAGCACCATCTCGTGCACGCCGGCCAGCTTCGACGCGGCGATCACCTGCTCGGAATCCAGCTCACCGAAGCGGGCGATGTTCTCGGCCACCGTCCCGTCGAAGAGCTCGATGTCCTGTGGCAGATAGCCGACGTGTTGGCCCAGCTCGTCCTTGTTCCAGGTGAAGACGTTGGCGCCGTCGAGTCGCACCGTGCCCGACATCGGCCCCCATACCCCGACCAGCAAGCGTGCCAGCGTCGACTTGCCCGATGCGCTCGGGCCGATCATGCCGACGATCGAACCCGCCGGAATCTGGAACTGCACGCCGCGGATGATCGGAACCGGGCTGCCCGGCGCGCCAGCAATCAGCGCTTCGACCGAGACGTCGCCCTTAGGCGCCGGCAGCGACATCTTCGGCTCGTCGGGCGGGAAGACACCAAGCAGTTTCTCGAGCCGCTCGTAGGCTGAGCGCGTCGACACGAAGCTCTTCCACGTGCCGATCGCCAGCTCGACTGGCGCCAGCGCCCGACCCATCAGGATCGACGCGGCGATCATCATGCCGGCCGATACCTTGCCATCGATCACCAGCAGCGCCCCGAGCCCGAGGATCATCGACTGCAGCGTGATGCGGATGAAGCGCGTGGTCGCCGAGATCGAGCCGGCGCGCTCGCTTGCCAACGTCTGCAGCGCCAGCATCTTGCGGTAACGCTGATACCAGCGCTCGCGCAGCTTGGGCAGCATGCCCATCGCGTCGATGACCTCGGCGTTGCGCAGGCTGTTGGTGATGAAGTTGTTCGCCGTCAGCGCCGCCGCGTTCGCCTGCGCCAGCGGTTCGTG
>JBAIYN010000386.1:0-2053 GCA_037915775.1 Burkholderiales bacterium
TCTGGAGCTGATGGGTGACGCGACGTGGTCCGACATGGGCGCCGCCAGCCCGGAATTCCAGCAATGGTTTGCTGCCCACGTCGGCGATCTGAAGACCGAACGCGACAAGCTGCGCGCCACGTCGCCGTATCTGCTTGCCGACCGGATAAAGAGCCCGGTGCTGATCGCGCACGGCGCCGACGATGTGCGCGTGCCGATCGATCACGCGAACAAGATGCGGTCGGCGCTTGAAAAGGCAAAGGTGCCCGTTGAATGGGTCGTCTACAACGACGAAGCCCACGGCTTCCTGCGCGAGGAAAACCGTTTCGATCTTTACGCCCGGATCGAGCGATTCCTCGCCAAACACCTATCCTGACGCTACACGGCGCCTGCGGCGCGATTGCGCCATGGCGCGCCGGCCGGCGGGAAATGGCAACGGGCGCATGACGCGGCCGTTGCTTTGCTGCTCGACTTCTATTTCAGTAGAACCTGTACTTCGCCCCGATCGTGTAGAAGCGGCCGATCGCGCCGCTGACATGCAGCGGGTTGAAGTTGACACCGCCGCAGATCTTCGGATCCAGCAGCTCGAAATCATGGCCAACATGAGCCGGCTTCGCTGTCGACGGCCGCAGGGGTAGACTGGCTCTCACCGTCTCGAACTGGGGACCCCGCGAGTGACATCTGACGACACCCGGCTGCTGCTCGCACAACGGGAGCTCGACGAAGCCGCGGCGGGGACGTTGTTGGCAGCTCAGGGATTCTTCCGTCAGGCCGTGACGCGCGCGTATTTCTCCGCATTTCACGTCGCACAGGGATTGCTGGCGACGCACGGCCTGGAAGCCGGGACTCACGAAGGCGTGCAGCGATTGCTGGGACTTCACTTCGTGTTGCCTGGCGCTCTATCGAAGGACGCCGGCCGCGCGCTGTCCGCACTGCTGGCACGACGGCACGAAGCGGATTACCGCCTGCTGGTTGACGTTGATCGGTCGGCATGAGAGGCGGCTCGAACCGAGGCTGCAACGTTCGTGGCCGCCGCGGCTGAATACCTGCAGCGTACCTGGCCCAGCCTCAAGCTGCACGTTGACGGCCTCGGCAACTGATGGGTTCACCTCTGACGCCGCTGGAGGTTCAGCTCACCGCGCGGGTCACGCAGGGAGCCAGCACAATTCCAGGCGCCGTGCGAGTCTGGGTATTCGGCAGCCGGGCGCGCGGGGCTTCGACACAGGACTCCGATCTCGATGTCGCGGTTGAATTCGCCATGCCGGAATCGCCGACGCTTCGCGCGCGACTCGATGCGCTTCGAGTCGAAGCGGAAGCTCCGGTCGTTGATCAGTGGCCGGGTTTCCTGAATCTGGTCGGACTCTATTCCGACGATCCCGACCCGCGCCTGGTTCGACGCATTCGGGAGGAAGGACTATTGATTTGGGAGCGCGGCTCTTCCGACCCAAGCCGACAGGCCACCGGAGATTGACGTTGCTTCAGGCCGCCCGCTTCAGCCGCGGCACCGCCGCCAGCAGCGTCTTCGTGTAGTCGTGCGCGGGCCGCTCGAGCACCTGCTCGGCGGCTCCGGCTTCGACGATGCGGCCGTCCTTCATTACCGCGATGTCGTGCGCGAGGTATTCGACCACGCCGAAATTGTGCGTGATAAACAGGTAGGCGACGTCGAGTTCGCGCTGCAGCTGCGCCAGCAGGTTCAGGATCTGCGCCTGCACCGATACGTCAAGCGCTGAGGTCGGCTCGTCGCAAACGATCAGCTTCGGCTCCACCGCCAGCGCGCGCGCAATCGCGATCCGCTGCCGCTGGCCGCCGGAGAACTCGTGCGGATAGCGGTGCATGCTGTCGGCGCGCAGGCCCACCTTGTCCAGCAGCGCGGCGATACGGTCATGACGCTCGTCGGCGCCGACCTCCGGCCGCAGCGACGCCACGCCCTCCTCCAGGATCTCGGCGACGCGCATGCGCGGGTTCAGCGAGCCGAACGGGTCCTGGAAGATGATCTGGATTTCGCGCCGCGCGCGCCGCAGGTCTTCACCGTCGAGCCGGTCGAGCGGCCGGCCCGCCAGTTGTGCCTCGCCCT
>JBAIYN010000234.1:0-2020 GCA_037915775.1 Burkholderiales bacterium
GATTGAAGCATCGCCACCGCGATCAGGTCGGCCGTCGCGCTCGGCAACGAGAGCAGATTGCACAGCCGGCGCAGCGCCTCGAGTTCGGGAACGGAGACCTTGCCGTCGAGTCCGACGAGATTGCGCAGGTTCATGCGCGCCTGCATGTCCTCGATGCCGCCGGCAATGGTCGCGCGCGCCGCCAGCGCCGAGGTTTCGCCCAGCTGGTCCAGCCTGGTCTCGGCGAGCGGCTGGGCCCACGGCTCGGTCAACGCGTCGTAGCTGTTGCGGTCTGCGCGCAGGATCGCGCGGGCCCAGTCGAGCGCGCCGTCGAGCAGCATCCGGCTCTGCACGGTGAGCTGCTGGTTCTCGATCGTTCTCAGCACGATGAACTGGTTCCAGAAGAGCCCGGTCACGATCAGCGTCGCCAGCGCGGCAATGAACAGCGCCATCAGCAGCGCGGCGCCGCGCTGGGCGCGCACCTGTATCGGCAGCGATCGGAAGGCCGGCCTCATCTTTCCTACCCGGTCAACAGAACGCGGCGCAGCTGGGTGCCGTCGTTGCGGATCAGGGTGACTTCGACGCCCTCCGGCAGCCCGGAAGGATTGTCAGGCGTGGGCGCGACGCCTGCGCTTGCGTCGGTCCAGCCCTGCCCTTGATGCCAGAAGCGCAGCTGCAACGATGTGACGTTCGACAGCAACGGGGTTTCGGTGAGCGGCGCCTGCACCAGCGACGCCGCAGTTCTGGACGCAGCTGACGTTGCGCGCGTCAACTGCCCGTCCTTGAGCGAATAGACCACGCGTTCGATCGCCGAGGCCTGATCCGCGTCCACCGGCGCGAAGCGGATGATCTCCAGCGCGGGCTGGCCGCCGCTGCTCTGCACGCTGATCGCGGCGACCGGCAGGCTGAGGAAGGTCGGGTTCGCGACCTGGGCCAGGTCCACCTCCAGCTGGCCGAACGCGGTCAGCATCGCGCGGATCTCCTCCCCTTCAGGCTCCAGCCGCATCCGGGTCGCCGTCAGCGATTCGAGTCCGCGCCACGAGATCAGCGATACCAGCGACAGCACGGTGATCGCGACCAGCAGTTCGATCAGTGTGAATCCGCGCGTCTCTTGCCGCACTGTCAGGCTCACTGTCAGCCTCACTGATCCACCGGTAGCACCGACATCATTTCGGCGTACCTGCGCACGTTGTCGCCATCGCGATAGAGCACCCTCAGTTCGACACGGCGGAAGAACGGGTTCGGGGTCGTCTTGACGATCTGCTCACAGCTGAATGCGACGCCACCTTCGGGGCAGTCAGTCGTGGTCTGGCCCACCGTGAGCTGGGTGCGCGCCAAGCGCAGCTCGAGCAGGCGGTTTTCGGCGGTGATCGTCGCAAGAAGCATGCGGCGCGATTCGACCGAATTGCCTGTCAGCGCCAGTGCGCCGCGCATCGCCGCGGCCAGTGCGACACCGATGATCACCAGTGCGACCAGTACTTCAAGCAGCGTGAAGCCGTGCGCTCGCCGGCTCATTGAGTCACGACGCGACTGCGCCCGGCGGGATCGAAATCGACCGCAACGCGGCCGGCGTCGCTCACGAGCTCGATCCGCCAGGCGGGCTGCACCCATTCGCGTGCAATCGGCAGGCGCACCGGGGGCGCACCTGCCGCGAGGATGATCTGGCTCGGTTTGTTCGAATCTCCTTCGTATATCGCGAGCTTCTCCAGCGGGCGCTCCCAGTTGCGCTCACGCAGCACGTCGTCCGTCAGCAGATGGCGTTCGTCGCCCTGCATTGCGTAGAAACGATAGCCGCGCAGGTCTGCTTCCCAGTAGACGCGCTCGCTGGTGATGCGCGCCTCGTCGGCCGCCACACCGACCAGCTGGCCGATGCGGCGCGCCTCGCGCACCAGCTGCTGCCTCGGGTCGGGGGTCGTGTTGACCGTGACAATCGCCAGCAGGATGCCGGCCAGCACGATCACGACCAGCAGTTCAAGGAGCGTGAACCCCCGCGACCAGGTTGGGGCATTGGCTCCGCGCATCGTGGCCGGACTACAGGTTC
>JBAIYN010000498.1:0-1815 GCA_037915775.1 Burkholderiales bacterium
CCTGGACGAAACGTTTCCACCGCAGCACGCGCAGCTTGGCGCCCTTCTCCGGTGTGTTCGACCAGCTGCTCTGTGCGTTCACCGCGGGCGCCAGGATCGAGCTGCCGGCGGCGGCAACCGCGGCCGATGCGACCAGGAATTTGCGGCGTGGGTACTGATTCATCGTTCCTCCTCGTGGGTCATGAATTCGCGGCGGTACTGATGCGCCGGCCGCTTGCGGCATCGAAAAGATGGACCTTCGACAGATCCGGCGCGAGGTGCACGCAGTCGCCTGGCCTGCAGGTGGTGCGATCGCGCAGGACCACGTTGACGTCGGCCCCGTTGACCTGGCAATACAGCTGCGTGTCGGCGCCGGTGGGCTCGACCACCACGATCTCGGCCGCCAGTCCGTGCGCCCCCAGCGCGAGGTGCTCGGGTCGCACCCCGAAAAGCACCGGCTGGCCGTCCTGCGCCGCCGTGGCTTCCGGCAGGCGCACCGGTTCGCCGCCGCCGACTTCGATCTGCACCGCGCCAGCCGCGCGCCGCGCCGTGCCCGCCAGCATGTTCATCGCCGGCGACCCGATGAAACCCGCGACGAAGGTGTTGACCGGGCGATCGTAGAGGTCCAGCGGCGCGCCGATCTGCTCGACCACGCCGTCCTTCATCACGACGATCTTGTCGGCCATGGTCATCGCCTCGATCTGGTCGTGCGTCACGTATACCGATGTCGTCTTCAGGCGCTGATGCAGCTCGCGGATCTCGGTGCGCATCGCCACGCGCAGCTTCGCATCCAGGTTCGACAGCGGTTCGTCGAACAGGAACACCTGCGGATTGCGCACGATCGCGCGCCCCATCGCGACGCGCTGGCGCTGCCCGCCCGACAGCTGGCGCGGATAGCGGTCGAGCAGCGCACCGAGGTGCAGGATTTCCGCCGCCTGCTTCACGCGCGCCTCGACCTGCGTGCGATCGGCCTTCGCCAGCTTCAGGCTGAACGCCATGTTGTCGCGCACCGTCATGTGCGGATACAGCGCGTAGTTCTGGAACACCATCGCGATGTCGCGCTCCTTGGGCAACATCCGATTGACCACCCGGCCGCCGATCAGGATCTCGCCGGCGGTGATCTCCTCCAGTCCGGCGATCATGCGCAGCAGCGTCGTCTTGCCGCAGCCGCTCGGGCCGACCAGCACCGCGAACTCGCCGTCGGCGATGTCGACGCTGACGCCGCGGATGACCTGCGTCGAGCCGAATCGCTTTTCGACATTGCGGATCTGGACCTGCGCCATCGTGTCTCCGTTTTACTCATCGGCTGCGGTCAACGCCATGGGTTGAACAATACCCTGACTTGCCGAGGTTCCGCGGCGTCCCGACTTCAGTGGTTGTCCTTCGGCACGGCCGCACCGCTCGCGCCGACGAGAAAGTCGAGGTCGGCGCCGCGGTCGGCCTGCTGCACATGATCGAAGTACAGCTTCAGGTATCCGCGAGTGGTCGGCGCCGGACGGGGCGTCCAGGCCGCGCGCCGGCGCGCCAGCTCTGCGTCCGTCACGTCCAGATGCAGCCGCCGAGCCGCGACGTCGAGCTCGATGATGTCGCCGTTTCGCACCAGCGCCAGCGTGCCGCCCGCCGCGGCTTCGGGCGCGACATGCAGCACGACGGTGCCGTACGCGGTGCCGCTCATTCGCGCATCGGACACGCGCACCATGTCCGTCACTCCCCTGCGCAGCAGCTTGGCCGGCAAGGGCATGTTGCCGACCTCGGCCATTCCGGGATAACCCTTGGGTCCGCAGTTCTTCAGCACCAGCACGCAGTTCTCGTCGACGTCGAGCGACTCGTCGTTGA
>JBAIYN010000709.1:0-7939 GCA_037915775.1 Burkholderiales bacterium
GCAAAGGAAAACAGCGCCCGCACCGGCACTGCGAATAGCACGATGGTCAGCAGGATCGCGCTACCGGCGACCACCCACCACAGCGCGCGATTGCCGACCCGCAGCATCGCGATCGCCGATCGCGACCAGGAGCGATTCATCAGGATGATCGCAAGCAGCGATATGACCAGCGCCGCAAACGTCAGCGCGCGCGCGGCGTCCGTCCCATGACCTGTGCGGGCGAGCACGAAGATCGCCAGGCAGGCAACCAGCACGCTCAGCCCCTGCAGCAACGCGACGGTCACGATCGGCAGCGAAAACAGCCGCTCGCTGGAGCGGCGCGGCGGCCGGCGCATCACATCGGCCTCCGCCTGCTCCGCCTCGAAGATCAGAGAACATGCGGGGTCGATGATCAGCTCGAGGAAAGCGATGTGAACCGGCAGCAGCAGCAGCGGCCAGGTCGGGAAAAAAACGGGGATCATCGACAGGCCCGCGATCGGCACGTGAACCGCAAGGATGAAAGCGGTGGCCTTCCTGATGTTGTCGTAGATCCGCCGGCCGAGCCGCACCGCGCCGACGATCGATGAAAAGGCATCGTCCAGCAGCACGAGCGAGGCCGACTCGCGCGCCACGTCGGTGCCACGCCCGCCCATCGCGATGCCGATATGTGCGGCCTTCAGCGCAGGTGCATCGTTGACGCCGTCGCCGGTCATGGCGACGACTTCGCCGTTCGCCTTGAACGCCGACACGATGCGCAATTTCTGCTCCGGCGCCACGCGCGCGAAGACCTGAACGTCGCGGATACGGGCGGCAAGCTCCGGATCGGACATCGTGTCGAGCTCGGATCCGGTGATCACCGCGGCATGGTTGTCCAGTCCGGCCTGGCGCGCGATGTCCTGCGCCGTTGCCGGATAGTCTCCGGTGATCATCACGACGCGGATGCCCGCGCTCTGGCACTCGGCCACGGCCGCCGGCACCTCGGGACGCAACGGGTCGGCGAGTCCGACCAGTCCCATGAACTTCAGCGGCAGTGCGTCGGGTGCGGCCGGAAGTGGATCCGCGTCGAGCTCCGCGCGCGCGACACCCAGCACGCGCAGTCCGCCGGCGGCGAGCGTTGCGATGTGCGTCGCGAGGACGGCCTCTTCGCGCGCCGACATCCGGCACAGGCGCGCAACCGCCTCGGGTGCTCCCTTTGCGGCCGCAATCAATCTGCCGTTGACCGGCTCCTCCCAGACGTGCGTGACCGCGAGCAACGCGGGCGACAGCGGGTACTCGCGCGCAAGCCGGTGCCTCGGTGCGGTCGGCACACCACCGATCCGATCGACCGCGTCATGCAGCGCGCGCTCCATCGGATCGAACGGGTCGGCCCGGCTCGCGAGCGCGGCGGCTTCGAGCAGTGCGCGGAATCGGTCGGGGATCGTGTGCAGCTCATCGCAGAAATCCACGAACTCGCCGTCGATGGTGAGGCGCGCCACGGTCATCCGGTTCTGCGTCAGGGTTCCCGTCTTGTCGACGCACAGGACCGTCGCCGCACCCAGCGTTTCGATCGCCGGCATGCGGCGCGTGAGCACGCGGCTTTCCGAGATGCGCCACGCGCCGAGCGCGAGGAAGACGGTGAGCACCACCGGGAATTCCTCGGGCAGCAGCGCCATCGCCATTGCGATGCCTGCAAGCGCGCCGTCCCGCCAGGCGGTCCAGTCGCTGCCGCGCGTGAGCGCATAGATCACGATCACGACGGCGCAGGCGGCGAGGCCGACCAGCGCGAGCACGCGGACGGTGCGCCCGGTTTCCGCCTGCAGCGGGGTCGTTTCCGGTTCGATCCGCTCGAGGGCCTTGCCGATGCGGCCGAGTTCGGTATGCGCGCCGGTGCGAATCACTTCGCAAATGCCCTGACCCGCGGTCACCAGCGTGCCGGAAAAGAGCGCAGGCAAGTCGTCGCCGCCCGGCCGGTCGAGCGCCTGAGCGGAAGGTGACGGCCGCTTGCGAACCGGCACCGATTCGCCGGTCAGAAGCGACTCGTCGACGGCGAGATGCGCGGCCCGCCGCAGGATCGCATCGGCGGGCACGCGGTCCCCCTCGGCCAGGATCACCGTGTCGCCGACGACCACCTCGCGTCCCGCGATCCGTCGCTGCACTCCGCCGCGGATCACGAGCGCCCGCGGGCTCGACAGATCGCGCAGCGCCTCGAGCGCTCGTTCTGTGCGGCGTTCCTGGATGACGGTGATCGCGATCACGACGAAGACGAAGCTCAGCAGCAGCAGCGCGTCACTGAGCTTGCCCATCGCGAAGTAAAGGGAGCCGGCGGCGACCAGCATCAGGAACATCGGTTCGCGCACGACTTCGCGCGCGACGGCGAACAGTCCGCGCGGCCGTTGCGACGGCAGTTCGTTCGCCCCGTCCCGCGCCAGGCGCTGGGTGGCCTCGACCTCGCTCAATCCGCGCAGTCCCGCCAGGCTGAAGACCGCGCTCTCCGGCTCAGGAAGTGACGGCGGATTGCGTTGCCCGGATGGCGCGGCGTCGCTCATGCAAGGTTTGTCAGGCGCAGTTCTTCTAACAGATGGTCGAGCCGGTCCGTGCAGCCGCCGCGCATGCGCGCGTATGCGGATTATCGAGCGCCGAACCGGAATTGATCTTGATCGACACCAGCCGACGGAAGTGGCGCATCGCACAGCGACCACGCGCGAACGCCGGTCGCAGACATTTCGCACAAACACTTACGTGAAGCACGGCGCGACCACGCGATGCGCGCACCGTTCCGCGAACATCGCGCATTCGCACGATGCAATTGTGGGTGAGCACTCCCCTTTGCAGTAGGCCGACGGACGACCGTCTCCGAGGGATTCGAACCACGGCGCTCACGCAGAGAATGCGGCTTCGCGCCGAGGTCGAATCATGCATGCACGTCGAGATGGCGCATGCGCCTCGACGCAATGCGTTTCATGCGAATCGAGAAGTCTCGGCTTCGGTCGCATCGTCCTGAATGGGAGGCCTACATGTCCGAACGACAAACATCAACGCGCGGTCCTCTTTCGCTTGTCGCCTGGGTTGGCATCGGTTGTGCCACCTTGTTCGCGCTGATCCTGACCGGATGTGGCGGAGGCGGTGCCGACAACTCGACATCGACGCCGCAGGGCACGGCGACCTACGCATCCGGGCGGATCGCCGGGTTCGGTTCCATCGTCGTCAACGGCGTGCACTACGACGAAACCAACGCGCAGATCAAGGACGAGGACGGCGCGAATCAGAGTCGCAGCGCGCTCAAGCTGGGCATGACGGTCGCGGTGCGAGCCAGCGGCCTGGCACAGGCGAACAACGTGACGACAGCGATCGCCGAGGACGTCAGCATCTTCAGCCTGGCGCGCGGTCCGGTCGAGAGCGTGGCGACCGACAGCCTCGTCGTGCTGGGGCAGACGATCAAGGTCACCGCCACGACGGTATTCGACGATTCACTGGCCGGCGGCCTGGCGGCGGTCAAGTCGGGAATGGTGGTGCAGGTCTTCGGCCTGCTCGACGCCTCGACCGGTACCTATACCGCAACGCGCATCGAGCCGTCTGACGCGGATTCGTACCGCCTGTTCGGGGTTGTCACTGCGTTGAACCCGACGGCGAAGACCATGAACATCGGCAATGCGCTGATCGACGTGTCGGCGGTGTCACTCCCCGATGGGCTGAAGGTGGGCAGCCTCGTGCGGGTCAAGCTGATGACGACGCAGGTCAACGGCGCGTGGGTCGCGATCAGCGTGAACGACGGCGCCGAGCATCCGCAAGACGCCGATCATGCCGAGGTCGACGGCATCGTCACGTCCTTCACGTCCACGACATCCTTCAGCGTCGACGGACTTCCGGTGGACGCGAGCAAGGCCACGTTCGCGGATGGAACGTCCGGGCTGGCGCAAGGGGCGCACGTCGAGGTCGTCGGCGCCGTGGTCAACGGCGTGCTGGTCGCAACGGTGGTGAAAGTCGAGACCGAGCACGACATGGAAGTCCAGGGGCTCGAAGTCAAGGGATCGATCACCGCGGTAGATACCGTCAAGTCCACGTTCGTCGTGCACGGTGTGACGGTGAGCTACGCGGGAACCGTTAAGTTCGACGGCGGAACGGCGTCCGACCTGAAATTGGGCGCGCAGGTCGAGGTCAAGGGATCGCTCGCATCCGACGGAACAACGCTGAACGCCACCGAGATCTCGTTCGAAAATTGACGTAGGACGGCGCCGGCGTCGACGGGATCGTTAGCGCCGGCGCAGCGCGCCAGGTCGACGCACTGGGGCCGTCGTAAGCGGCCCGAGCCGGGCCTGCCGTTCATGAGGGTGCAGCACATCCGGCGCGGGCACGAGATCCTGTGCGGACTTGCACGGCGTCAGGGGACACCAGCTTCCGGAAGGGAGCGACCTGCGGCACCTGGTTTACACCCGCTTACATGGAGCGGACATTCTTTCCATGGAAGCATGGCAGACTGTCAATGTTCATCGCCGTCCCAACGGGTGTCCATGAAAGGAATATCGATGGCTGTCCAGCGCGTTTCAATGCGAGGCGGCTCACCTTGGCGCTTTTCGATCGGGTTGCTCGCATGCGCCGCTGCCGTACTCGGCGGACCGGACCGTGCCGATGCGATCAATCTGAGGCAAGGCGCAATGGGGGAGCTGGATGCCCTGCAGCTGGTGCTGCCGGCCGCGTCGCTGCCTGCAGGAGATCGGCACGCTGAGACCAATCCGCGCAAGGGGCATCGACCAGTGCATCCGCTGCGTCCGGCAACGCTCGACGCAATCGGCGCCACTGCCGCGCAAAAGGCACGGATCGATGAGATCGTCCAGCAGGCTTCGACGGACCTGGCAATCATCGGGGCCAGGCGCCAGCTTCTGGATCAGCAGGAACTCACCCTGCGCGCGCAGCCCAACGTCGATGTCGTCCGGCTCCAGGCGATACAGGCACAGCAGATGCAGCTTGCAGACGCGAGCAGCGCGCGCTGGCAGCAGGCGATCGACGCCGCCGCCCGCGTACTGACTCCCGCCCAGCGCGCGGCGATCGAGCAGCTTGGTCCGTGAGGTCTGGGCGAAGCTTTGCCCTTCGCCCCTGTCTTCTACCTGATCCGCCGCGCCTCGATGTAGTAGCGCTTCTCATGGGCCTCGCCCATCGAGAACGTCTTGCGGGGCGTGGGGCCTTCGCGCACGACCATGCGCAGCAGGTCGTGCTTGCTCACTGCCGCAAGGTGGATGCCGACGCAGCCGCTCGCCTGCGCCAGCCGTTCGAGCGACTCGTCGCCGTGCACGTAGTCGACGCGCGTGGCGCCGCCGCGCTCGACCAGGCGGTCGATGAACGGCTGCAGCGTGCCCACCGCGAGCGTGGACTTTGGCTCCGCGATCTCGATCACGCTGAAACGCGCACCCGGCCCGATCAGTCCCGCGGCGTGGCGGTCGCCGTGTGCGGCCTGCACGCGCGCGCGCATCGCGGCAGCCGTGGGTACGTCGGTACAGGTCAGCCGGCTGCCGAACTCCGCGGCCAACGCCTGACGAACGTCGGCCGATACGCCGAACAGCAGGCGGTGGATCGGCGCGAAGTGAAGCGCGGGATCGTGGATGTTCTCCACCTCGACCAGCGCGAAGCGGCTCGGGTGGTTCATCCCCACCGACGACTTGATGCTGTCCCAGTACGCCTTGGCGGTGGCCAGCGAGTGATTGCCGTCGCCGGAGGCAAACAGCATCGCTGGCGTTCCCTCGGCAACGGCGTAGTGCCTTTCGAACGCCTGCGGATCCATCAAGGCGCGCAGCGCGCGCGCGGCGCGCTCGCCGCGCGCAGCGTCGACCGCGAAGCCCGCGACGTGACCGCCGCCGAGCATCAGGTCGGTTTCGTAGAGCTTCGTCAGCCGATCGCGCTCGCCGCCGATGGGCTCGATCACCGTGCCCGCCGGGTCATCGATCAGCATCAGGACGTGCGGCACTTCCAGTTCGGCGCCGCGCCGCACCTCGATGCGCGGGGCCAGCCGCTCGACCATCGTGCCTTCGGTCGGGCGGATCAGGCTCGTGGAGTCACGGCTGAAGTCGTAGTGCTCCAGATCGAGCTCGAGCATCATGCCGCGGCGCACGCGCTGGCCGATCGTTCGCTCCACGTAGACGGCGCCTGCGTGCTCGCGAAAGAGCCCCTCGGCGAGGTAGCTGCGCATCGTGTCCTGGATGCGGCGGATGCGCGCCGGGGCGTCCGTCGATCCCAGGTACACCTCGGGGAAGATCAGGTGCAGGGTCGACGGCGCAGTGCCGACTTCACGCTCGACGCGGTGCCAGTACTCCGGCTCCGAGGTGTACTGATCGCAGGCGATCACGGCCCACTTCGCCAGGTCGATCTCCGGTCGGGGCACGAGAAGCCGCGGCAGGCGGAAGCAGGATTGATCGCGCATGATTTGACGATGAGAAGTACAAATCAGACATGGTACCGATCGGGAGCCGGACCGTTCTTGCAGCGTTGATTACAGCAATCGACGTTTGGCTAGTTCTGAAACCGACTGCCTCGCACTCTCCGACCGTCCGACGAGCTGGGAGGGAACCGAGGCCAGTTGACATGCACAACGGCGACCCGCGCGTCACTGCACGGGACATCCGGCCTTCGGCAGCCAAAGCGACTGATCGCCGGCGTCGACCAGGCCGTTGTTCCCCAGGTAGTAGACGTGATTGTCGGCAGAGGAGACCCCGAGGTAGGCGTTGGTGCCAGCGTAGTAGCGCAAGTAGTACGGCGTGTAGAACTGAGACGACGCCGGTGGATTGAACAGGCCCGCGTAGGTGTGCTCCGCCCAGTCGAACAGGCAATCGGCAGCGACGTCCTGCGCCGGCGTGCCGCCGATGGCCAGCTGCGATCGCATGCGCACGATCGTGTACGGATTCCACGTCGACAGGTTGAAGTCGATCCGCAGCGTGTGGCCGGACGCGCGAACGAAGCGCTCGATCAACTGCGGCGCAAAGCCGCCGCCGGCCGTTGTGTACGGATCGTTGCTGCCGATCACCGGCCCGTTCAGGCCGTCGCCGGGCGGGTCGGGCAGGATGTTCGGGTTGTGGATGAACACGCCCCACGCCTTGTCGCGCACCTCGTTGAAGATCAGCTGCGGAGTGGCCCATGGGCCCCACGGCTGCGCGGCGTAGGTGAAGTAGATGCCCCGCGTCGCATTGGTCTGCCGCCCGCCGTCGTAGGTCATCAGCCACAGTCCGAGGTCCGGTGAGTACGCAACAGACAGGTTGCCGACACTCGGAGAGTCGTTCGGCCACGCGGGACCATTGGTGGGATTGTCCTGCACGACGGGAACCGCGCCCGCCTCCGCATCCGCCCATGTCGGCTGGCCGTTGACGATACCCGCGAAGTACTGCGTTCCCGTGCCGGTTGCGAACGAGGCGGCCGGCACCTTCTGCAGGTAGACATCGGACGCACGATAGGGACCGGCACCGAAGATGTAGACGTCCGTACCGAACGCGTGGACCGCCGTGGCGATGAAACGTCCGCCGACGGGTGAAATCGTGCGCCCGCCGGTGAAGGTCTGCGCCGCCTCGTTGAACTGCACCAGGACCGACGTGTCCGTCGACTGCGGCTCAGCGAGGCTGAGATTGGAGCCGGTGTTGCAGATGAGGTAGATCTGGCCGTTCAGGGTAATGCCGCTGTTCGGAATGTCGTCGGGCCCCATAGTGACACCGGGCGGCTTCACGAACAGTGGCGAGCCGTCGGGATTGGTATAGAAGTTCAGCAACAGCCCAGCGTCCGGGTCGGTGCTGGTGCTCCACGCGATCGGGTCGGCGGCGTGGTAGTTGACTGTCGCCGGGTCGCTGCTGATCGTGTCGCCGAAGAAGAAGATCAGTTTGCCGTTGGCTTCGAACGAGCCGCCCTGGCCGTTGCCGAGGATGTTGTAGCGCGTGACGGTCTGGCTGGTCGTCGGCTGGCAGACACCCTTCTGTGCCTGTACCTGGTAGTCGCAATCGCCGATCACCTG
>JBAIYN010000279.1:0-3808 GCA_037915775.1 Burkholderiales bacterium
CAAGCTTTTTCAGTCTCACGCCGAGCAACCGCGAGAGTCAAAGGCGACCGTGTGCGCCCGTCTCAAAGGAAGCGTCACTTCGTCCAGCCGCATCCAATGACGACGAACGTTAGGCTAGCGACAAGCATGCACGTCGTCGCGGTAAGCAAAGCATGAAAGTTGATTTTCGCGGCGATCGCGGTGAATCAGCTTGCCCTGAGCTTCGGAGCGGAGTTTTGGCACTGTGCTTCCGCTGCCGGAGTCGGTGAGGCCATAAAGGAGGTGCTCGGGATGCCTTTGTCCGGCGCGAACAAGGACGAGACTTCCATCAGCAGTATCACAGCAAGAACCGCGAACGTTGTCACGTCGGTTGCGGAGACGCGGGCGGGTCTATCAAATCTGGCGATCATGTCGACCTCTCTATCCGCCGTTCAGTAGTTCGGTAAGCGGCGGCCACCGAAGATTGACGCCGTCTTCCTGGACCGCCTCATCCGTATAGACGTATTTCAATCTTCAAAGCCGACATACCGCGGCTATGCCTGGCGGTACGCTCCCTTTGCTGTGCGGCCGCGCGCCGAACAGCAGGTACTTACCAAGATGACCTGATTGCGCGCAGCCGCGAGAACCTCAAATGCCGAAGGACGCACGCGTGCGACTGATAATCATTTGCTACCTGGCCGACCGAAACAAGTCGGATGAGACGTGGTGGGCTAGAGCCTCATCCTGCGGTTGAAGGGGTCTCGTTTCGACGCTTCTCCTCGCGACAGTCCGACGGGAATTTGACGAGGGCTAGCGCAAGGCGGCGCCGTTGCACTATCTTTGTCGCTAGCAGGGCATGAGCGTCTGCCGGGGTGATCGATGGGTCAGATCACTGATCTGCTGAAGCAAGCGCAAGGCGGTGATCTTGCAGCCCGCGACGCGCTGTTCGCGACCGCTTACAGGGAATTGCACCGCCTGGCGCATGCGCGATTGCGCAACGGTGGCCGGAACACAATCCTTGATACGACTTCGCTTGTACACGAATCCTACTTGCGGTTCGTGCAAGCAGGCGAGTTGCGCGCCCAGGATCGGAGGGCATTCTTCGCGTACGCGTCGCAGGTCATGCGATCGGTCATCGTTAACAGTGTTCGAAATCGCTCGGCCGATCGCCGAGGGGGCGGATCGATCGCGATGAGACTTTCAACCGACCTGGCGGCTGATCTTGGCGGCGAGGAGCCGACGGTCCTGAAAGTGCACGAGGCGCTCGAAGTACTGGAAAAGGTGGACAGCCGCGTAGCGCAGGTGGCGGAGATGCGCTACTTCGGCGGATACAACGAACACGAGATTGCCGAGACACTCGGCATTAACGAGCGCACGGTACAGCGCGACTGGAAGAGAGCGCGGGCACTGCTGACGGCGGCCCTGAGCTAACGTCGTTGGCTTGCTAGTCGCCGGCTGATCGCGGCGGGATCTGCGGGAAGCGGAAGATGAGGTCGACCGCGTGGATGGCGCAGATGGACCGACTGCTGGACGAGGCCTTGGACCTCGATCAGGAAGGTCGGCAGCGTTGGCTCGAAGAGCTTTCACCCGAGTACCGTGACCTTGAACCGGCACTAAGGCGGGCGCTGCTGGCAACGGATCATGGCGCCTTCGCTGACGGAGAAGATGCCGCGCCAAACGAGCGCCGCCCTGAAAGCAGTGACGATCTCGCTGGCAGCGGTTTGCAGGCCGGAGAACGCGTCGGTGCCTATCGGCTTATCCGCCCCTTGGGCGCGGGCGGCATGGCGGAGGTCTGGCTGGCAGAGCGCGCCGACGGCGCGTTCAACCGAGAGGTGGCGCTAAAGCTGCCCATGCTCTCGCTGCTGCGACCGGACTTGGCGAGGCGATTTGCGCACGAGCGTGACATCCTCGCCAAGCTGGAACACCCCAACATTGCAAGACTTTACGACGCAGGACTCAGCCCCGACGGGCGGCCCGATCTCACGATGGAGTATGTACCCGGTCAGACTCTGACTGCCTGGTGCGACACCCACAAGCTGGGAGTGCGCGAGCGCCTGCGGCTCTTCCTGCAGGTGCTCGAAGCGGTTCAGTACGCCCACACTCAGCAGGTCATACACCGGGATATCAAGCCGTCGAACGTCCTCGTGGGCGAATCCGGTCAGGTGCGTCTTCTCGACTTTGGAATCGCGAAGCTCTTGACCCAAGACGAGGGGCAGAGCCAACTCACCGGCATCTACGGACGTGCGCTGACGCCTGACTACGCCAGCCCCGAGCTGCTGCGTGGCGATCCTGTCGACGCGGCGAGCGATCTCTATTCCCTCGGTGTGGTGCTGTATGAGCTGCTCGCCGGCAGCCGCCCGTATCGGAGCGACCCTGGCTCCACGGCTGCGATGATCGAGCGGGACCTCGCCGCAACACCGGTGATCAGACCCAGTCAGCACCTGGGAAAGGACGCGGGCGCATCACGCGCCACTACGCAGGACGAATTGGGCCGGCAGCTGCGCGGAGATCTCGATGCCGTCGTCATGAAGGCGCTGGCAAGGACGTCTGCAGATCGATATTCGAGTGCATCGGCCCTCGCCGACGATCTGATGCGTTACCTGTCGGGCGAGCGAGTGCAGGCGCGGCCGCTGCGGACGAGTCACCTGCTGCGGCGGTTCGCGTCGCGCCGCGCTGCCAGGGTCGCGACCAACGCGCTGGCCGAACGCGGATGGCACCTGACGATCGCCGTGCTGATTGCCATGGCGATCGGGGGCGCCGTCACCACGAGGGTCTGGGAAGGTCGAGCAATCCCCACCGCGCCAGCGGCCAAGCCCACGGTTGCCGTTGCATCAGCGCCGGATCGCAAGTCGATCGCGGTGCTGCCGTTTGCCAATCTGAGCGGGCGCGCCGAGGACGCCTATCTGGCCGATGGCGTGCATCAGGAGGTGCTCAGCGCGTTGACGCGGCTGCGCGACCTGAAGGTGATCTCGCGCACCTCGGTGATGGAGTACAAGGGCAAGACCTACAACGTGCGCGAAATTGCCCAGCGCCTGGGAGTGGGTACGGTGCTGGAGGGTTCCGTACGACGCGACGGCAACCAGCTGCGTCTGACGTTGCACTTGATCGACGCGAACACCGATCGGCAGCTGTTGTCGACCAGCTATGACCGGGACATGCAGCATCTGCTGGACCTGCAAGGCGCGGTGGCGCGGCAGGTAGCCGAGTCTCTGTCGGCGACCCTGACCGCGGCCGAGCGTGGCGAACTGAGCCGCGTGGCCACGAACAGCGGCGATGCCTATGACCGGTACTTGAGGGCGGTAACAGTATTTCACCGACCCGGTCCGGACAACAGGGATTGGTTGGCCAACTCGAAGCGGCTTCTGGACGAGGCGCTTCGCTTCGACCCCAATTACACCGATGCGCTCGCGCTGCTATCACAGTGGCACACGTGGAACTTCTTCGATAGTTTCCATGTTGAGGACGGTGCCGCGGCCAAGGAGGCCTTTGAGCGTGCGCTGGCGATTGATCCGCAATCACCCGAGGGACGACTTGCTCGCGGTCTGTATGCGGTCTATGTCGCCAACAACCTTGACCAGGCGATCGCGGACCTCGAAGCGGCGGTACAGATCCGACCGAGCCACGCCGAGTCTCGCGGGATCCTGGCCAACGCGCTACGCCGCAAGGGTCGCATGGAGCAGGCGCTCGAGCAGTACGCGCGCGCCTGTGAAGTTGACCCGCTGAACCCATTCCACTGCGGAACTCTCATCGAAACGCTGGCTGGCCTTCGGCGCTTTCCCGAAGCAATCGAGCAGGCAAGGCTCGTTTCCAGCCGGTTCCCGAGCCGCCCGTGGCTGTACTTTGCCCGAGC
>JBAIYN010000705.1:0-2936 GCA_037915775.1 Burkholderiales bacterium
GCAGGGGCCTCGACGATGCCGGGCCACGCCAGCGCATCCGCAACCGAAAGCGGCTTTGCGTCGGGAATGCGGCTGGATACCTCGCGCGCCAGCTGCGCCAGGCGCGCCAGGGCTTCGGCGTTGACCCGTGGCGCCTCGCCGCCTCCCTGCCGCTGCACGCTGATGCGGCACTCGACCTTGCCGCGCGCAATCCGCGCGCTGAGGGTCTCGCGCGCGGCGCCCTCGAACTGCCGCAGCTCGTCGGCGATCCGCAGCGTGAGGTCGAGGAAGCGGGCGTTGACGGATTTCAGCTCGGCAGTGAGCGCGCCCAGCGGGCTGGGCACGCTTGCGGTTGCGAATCCGGTCATGCTGGCTACGGTGGCCATGCGTCGATATCCGAGTGGCTGATGCGGGGCGCAGGGCCCATTCGTTAGAATCCCGCCCCAGTTTCCGGGCACTTTCCGCGCTCGTAACGCAGAACCAGGCGCTGCAACCGGCGGCGCGCGAACTCTTCCTCCATGGCGGCGCAGAACAACGCAGCTCTTCCCGAAGGTATCGAGGTCGGCGGATATCGCATTGTAAAGAAGATATCCAGCGGCGGCTTCTCGATCGTCTATCTGGCCACCGACGAGCACGGCAACTCCGTCGCCATCAAGGAGTACATGCCGGCGGCACTGGCGCAGAGGAAGCCCGGCGAACTGTCGCCCTATGTCGCGCCCGAGAACCTGAACACCTATCGCATCGGGCTGAAGTGCTTCTTCGAAGAGGGCCGCGCGCTGGCATCGATCTATCACCCGAACATCGTGCGCGTGCTGAACTTCTTCCGCGCCAACGAGACGGTGTACATGGTGATGCACTACGAGTCCGGCCGCTCGCTGCAGGAGCACGTGCTGCGCAATCGCAGCAAGGACCAGAAGGACGTCTTGTCGGAGCGCTTCATCCGCCGCGTGTTCACGCAGGTGATGAACGGGCTGCGCGAGGTGCACTCCAACCGGCTGCTGCACCTGGACGTGAAGCCGGCCAACATCTACCTGCGCATGGACGGCACGCCGATCCTGCTCGACTTCGGCGCTGCGCGGCAGACCCTGCAGCGCGACATCAGCAAGACCTACCCGATGTACACGCCGGGCTTCGCCGCACCGGAGCTGTACAAGCGCGACGCCGAGCTCGGACCGTGGACGGACGTCTACAGCATCGGCGCGTGCATCTATGCGTGCATGGCCGGCATGCCGCCGCAGGAATCCGACTCGCGCCTGAAGGAAGACAAGATGCCGCAGGTGCTGCGCGCATTCCGCGGGCTGTATTCGTCGCAGATGCTGTCGATGGTCGAGCGCTGCCTGCGCCTGAATTCGCTCGAGCGGCCGCAGACCGTGTACGCGGTGCAGAAGGAACTGGTCAACAACGTGCCCGAGCGGCCCGAGTTCTCGCTGATCGAGCGCACCGGCGCGCGCCTGCGCCACGTGCGCGAGCGCGTGACGAAATTCATGCGCGAGCACAACATCACCTGGTTCTGACGAGCCAACCTCCGATGCGCTTCTCCGTCTATCAGGAAAGCAGGAAAGGCAGCCGGCGCTCCAACCAGGACCGGATGGGGTACCTGTATACGCGCGACTCGATCCTGCTCGTGGTCGCGGACGGCATGGGGGGCCATGCGCGCGGCGAGGTCGCGGCGCAGATGACGCTGCAGACCATGGCATCGATCTTCCAGCGCGACGCGAAGCCCACGCTGCCGGATCCGGCGCGCTACCTCGAGGAAAGCGTGCTCGCGGCCCATCGCGAGCTGCATCGCTATCGCGCCGAAAACAACCTGCCGGAGGCTCCGCGCACGACCGTGGTCGCCTGCGTCGTGCAGAACGGCGTGGCGATCTGGGCGCATGTGGGGGACTCGCGCCTGTATCTGCTGCGCGGCGGCCACATCGTCGCGCGAACGCTCGACCACTCGCGGGTGCATCACCTCGTATCGTCCGGACTGATCCGTCCCGAGGATGCGAAGGATCATCCCGAGCGGAACCGGATCTTCAACTGTATCGGTGCGTACATCGCGCCGACGGTCGAGATCAGCCGGCCCACGGCGCTGCACAGTGGCGACACGCTGCTCCTCTGTACCGACGGCCTGTGGGGCGCCTTGACAGATCGCCAGATCGGCGAGGCGTTCGCCACCCTGACCCTGATGCGGGCGGTGCCCGAGCTGATGGAGGCCGCACTGGAAAAGGCGGGAGACGAGTCCGACAATTGCACCGCGATCGCAATGACCTGGGCCGGCTCGGAATCGATCGACATGATTCCGCCGACCGAGGCGCCGGTATCGACGTTGCTGATTCCCGAGGGCTCGGTCGCCTCGACGGTCCAGATTCCCCGTCACGCCGACGCCGGCGCCGACGAGGAACTCACCGAGAACCAGATCGACGACGCGGTGGCGGAGATCCAGCGCGCGATCAAGCGGTCCTCCCGGCTCGTGCCAGGAAAATGATGCTGCGTGCCGGTGGGCGGAGCCCGGACGAGTTGCGCCCGGTCGCGGTCACGCGCGGCTATACCGCGCACGCCGAGGGCTCGGTGCTGGTCGAGTTCGGGGGCACGCGGGTGGTCTGCACCGCATCGGTCGAGGACAAGGTGCCGTCGTTTCTCAAGGGCAAGGGGCAGGGCTGGCTGACCGCCGAGTACGGCATGCTGCCGCGCTCGACGCACACGCGCACCGAACGCGAGGCCGCGCGCGGCAAGCAGAGCGGCCGCACGCTCGAGATCCAGCGCCTGATCGGGCGCAGCCTGCGCGCGGTGGTCGACCTCGCGCGGCTCGGGGAGCGGACGATCCAGGTCGACTGTGACGTGCTGCAGGCCGACGGCGGCACGCGCACCGCGTCGATCACCGGCGCCTTCGTCGCGGTCTACGACGCGCTGCGCTGGATGCAGGCGCGGCGGATGATCGCGGACATCCCGGTGACGAGCTTCGTCGCGGCGGT
>JBAIYN010000421.1:0-11242 GCA_037915775.1 Burkholderiales bacterium
CGAAATGCGCCTGCGGATGCGCACGCGCCAGCGCTTCGACGAGCGGTTGCGCGGCGCGCGTCTCGCCGACCGATACCGCATGCAGCCAGATCACCGGCGCGCCGGTCGGCGCGGACCCCCGGCCGAAAAACCGCTCGCCCCAGTGCCGCAGGTAGTCGCGCTGGCGGATCGAGCGCCACGCCAGGTAGACGGCGGCGAGCGGCAGCGCGCCGTACCAGCCGAGCGTGTACAGCCAGCGCGCCAGAAATCGATTCATCTTGGCTCGCGCGCCGCCTCAAACAACCGCTCGGCCGTGGCGACCACCTCGGCCACCGCCGGAACGACATCGACCCCGCCGAGGCTTGCGCACGGCGCATCGCCGATCACGCCGACCAGCGCCGGGTCGTAATCGCAGAACAGGCCGAGCGTCGGCGCGCCCGCCGCCGCCGCCAGGTGAGTGAGCCCGGTGTCGAGTCCAATCACGATACGCGCGCCAGCGAGCAGCGCCGCGAGTTGCGACAGCGATGTCTTCGGCGCGACCCAGGCATTGCGCATGCCTTGCGCGCGCGCATGCGTGTCGCGCGCCTCGGCGTCGCTGCCCCAGAAGAGCGCGCTCGCCAGTCCGCGTCCGGCCAGCCACGCCTCGACCGCGCGCCAGCGATCGGGCGGCCACAGCTTGGTCGCGCGGCTCGCATTGGTCAGCAGCACCGCATACGAGCCGCGGCGCGCGAACTCCGCCAGTTCCGGCTGCGTCAGCGCCGGCACCTGGAGCGCAAAGCGCGGCGCATCGCTCACCGAATAGCCGAACACCGCGGCGCCGAGCGCGCGGCTGCGCGCGATCGCATGCTGCGACCGGTCGAGCGACACGCGATGGCCATAGAACAGCGTCGCCAGCGACTCGCGCACGCTCGCGCGCGCCGGACCCCAGACCGGACCGCGCGCGGTCACGGCGATCAGTGCACTCTTGACCAGGCCCTGGCAGTCGATCACCGCGTCATATGCACGCTCGCGCAGCGCGCGACGCGCGGCGCCGATTTCGGCCCAGGTCGTCCGGCCCAGCGGCGCCCGGCGCCAGCGCCGCAGCGCGACCTCGATCACGCGGTCGACGCCCGGATGCAGCGCCGGAATCGCTGCGAAGCTCTCCTCGACGACCCAGTCGATCGTCGCGTCGGGCCGCGCGCGCGCCAGGTCGGACACCAGCGGCAGCGCATGCACCACGTCGCCCATCGACGACGTCTTGACGATCAGGATGCGCGGGCCGCCCATGCCGCGTCGATTGTAGGTGGCGCGGCGCGGAGTGCGGGCTCAGAACGGCAACTGTGCGTCGGGCTTGACCGCGAGCAGCGCGCGGCGGAAATCGGACTGGATGCGCTTCAGCGCCGCCTCCGAATCCGCCTCGAAGCGCAGTACGACCACCGGCGTGGTGTTCGACGGCCGCGCCAGGCCGAAGCCGTCGTCGTACTCGACGCGCACGCCATCGATCGTGATCACCTCGCGCGCCGCTTCGAACTTCGCCTGCGATTTGAGCTTGTCCATCAGGCTGAAGTTCTCGCCTTCGGCGGTCTTCACGTGCAGTTCCGGCGTGCTGATCGCGTCGGGCAGCGCATTGAGCAGCGCGGACGGATCGGCCTCGCGCGACAGCAGTTCGAGCAGGCGCGCGCCTGCATACATGCCGTCGTCGAAGCCGTACCAGCGGTCGTTGAAGAAGATGTGCCCGCTCATCTCGCCCGCCAGCGGCGCCCCGGTCTCCTTCAGCTTCGCCTTGATCAGCGAGTGCCCGGTGCGCCACATGGTCGGCCTGCCGCCGTAGCGCGCGATCTGGCGCGCCAGATGGCGCGAGCACTTGACGTCGAAGATGACTTCGCCGCCCGGCCGCTCCGCGAGCACGCCACGCGCGAACAGCATCATCTGGCGGTCGGGATAGATGATGCTGCCGTCCTTGGTCACGACGCCGAGCCGATCACCGTCGCCGTCGAACGCGAGGCCGATTTCGGCGTCGGTCTCGCGCAGGCAGCGGATCAGGTCCTGCAGGTTCTCCGGGTGCGCGGGATCGGGATGGTGGTTCGGGAACGTGCCGTCGACGTCACAGAAGAGCCCGATCACTTCGCAGCCGAGCGCCCGGTACAGCCGCGGCGCAAACGCGCCGGCCACGCCGTTGCCGCAGTCGACCGCGATCTTCATCGGCCGCGCCAGCTTGACGCCGCTCGCGATGCGCGCCAGGTACGCATCGACGACGTCGGCGCTGCGCAGCGCGCCGGGCTGCATCGCGTGCACCAGTTCGCCGTTGACGATGCGGGTGCGCAGCCGCTGGATCGTTTCGCCGTACAGCGTGCTGCCGGCGAGCACCATCTTCAGGCCGTTGTAGTCCGGCGGATTGTGGCTGCCGGTGATCACGACGCCCGACGCGGTCCCGAGGTGGAAGGTCGAGAAGTAAAGGATCGGCGTGGCCACCATGCCGATGTCGACCACGTCGGTGCCGCTGGCGCGAATGCCTTCGATCAGCGCATCGCGCAGCTTCGGGCCCGACAGGCGGCCGTCACGGCCGATCGCGATCTCGCGCACACCCTGCGCAACCGCCTCCGAGCCAACCGCATGTCCGATCGCGCGCGCCGCTTCGACCGTCAACGTGCGGTCGACCACGCCGCGAATGTCATATGCCTTGAAAATGCCGGGATCGATCATGTGTTTGGCTCGTCAGCGACAGCGGGCCCATCGATGCCCGCCCTTACAATCGAGTCTACACAACGCTTACCCGATGGATCCCTCGCAATCGCCCCAGTGGCGCGAACTGCAGCAGCACCAGGTCCGTCTCGGCGCACAGCCGCTGGCGGCGCTGTTCGACGCCGAACCGCAGCGCGCACAGCGCTGGGTGCACGAGGCGGCCGGCGTGCGCGTCGACCTGTCGCGCAATCTGATCGATACGGCGGCACTCGCACCCTTGCTGGCTCTGGCGCGCGCGATGAGGCTCGAGGACTGGCGTGCGCGGCTGCTCGCCGGCGAGCCGGTCAATCACACCGAGGCGCGGCCGGCCTGGCACACCGCGCTGCGCACGCCGCCTGCCGACGCGAAAGTGGCCGCAGCGCTCGCGTCCGAGCGCGATAGGTTCCTGACGCTCGCCGAGCAGTTGCGCTCCGGCGCCATCCACGGCGCGACCGGACGGCCGATCGACACGGTGATCTGCTTCGGCATCGGCGGCTCCGATCTCGGCCCGCGACTCGTGACGGAAGCGTTGGGTAGCCCGAGCGGACCGCGGCTGCATTTCGTCGCCAACATCGACCCCGACGAACTCGACGGCGCGCTCGCATCGGCCGACCCGGAAACGACGCTGCTGGTGGCGATCTCGAAGAGCTTCACCACGCTGGAGACGCTGGAGAACGTGCGCGCGGCGATGGATTGGATCCGGAGCCGCGCGCCGGCGATCGACCCGGCGCGGCAACTGGTCGCGATCACCAGCGTGCCGGCGCGCGCGATCGAGTTCGGCGTGGCGCCCGACCGCGTGCTGACATTCCCGGCCTGGGTCGGCGGACGCTATTCGGTCTGGTCGGCGTGCGGATTTCCGATCGCGGTTGCGCACGGCCGCGCGCAGTTCGAGGCGCTGCTCGCCGGGGCGGCCGAGATGGACGCGCATTTCGCGGCTGCGCCGCTCGAGCGCAACCTGCCGGTGCTGCTCGGCCTGCTTGGAGTCTGGTACATCGATTTCTGGGGACTGCGCACGCGGGCGATCTTTCCGTACGCGCAGCGGCTGCGCCATCTTCCCGGCTATCTGCAGCAACTGGAGATGGAGAGCTGCGGTAAGGGCGTGGATCGGGACGCGCGCGCGCTCGCGTACGACACCTCGCCGGTGGTGTGGGGCGAGGTCGGCACCACCGCGCAGCACAGCGTTTTCCAGTTCCTGCACCAGGGCACGCACATCGCGCCGGTCGATTTCGTCACCAGCGCGGCGTTCGCGGAGTCATCGGTGCGACGCGAACGGCTGCTGTACATGAACGCGCAGGCGCAGGCCGACGCACTCGCATTCGGCGACCGCGTGCTGGGAAGCGCGCAGGCCAAGCCGCCTTACGCCGCCACGCACGGCGGCCGGCCGAGCACGTTCATCACGCTGCGCGCGCTCGACGCGCGCTCGCTCGGCGCGCTGCTCGCGCTGTACGAGCACCGCACCTTCGTGCAGAGCGTGATCTGGAACATCAACGCGTTCGACCAGTTCGGGGTCGAGATCGGCAAACAACTTCTGACGCAGCGCCTGTCCCAATGAAGAAAGTTCGCAAGGCGGTCTTCCCCGCTGCCGGATTCGGCACCCGCTTCCTTCCGGCCACGAAGGCGATGCCGAAGGAAATGATGCCGGTGGTCGACAAGCCGCTGATCCAGTATGCGGTCGAGGAAGCCGCTGCCGCCGGCATCGAGCAGATGATCATCATCACCGGCCGCAACAAGCGCGCGATCGAGGACCACTTCGACCGCATCCCCGAGCTCGAGCAGGAACTGCTCGCCAAGGGCAAGCGCGAGCTGTACGACGCGCTGCACTCGGCGACGCCCAACAACGTGAACTTCATCTTCGTGCGCCAGAGCGAACAGCTCGGGCTCGGGCACGCCGTCCTGTGCGCGCAGCCGGTGGTCGGCGACGAGCCGTTCGCCGTGATCCTCGCCGACGACCTGATCGATGCGGAACCCGGCGTCACCCAGCAGCTGGTCGCCACCTACGAGAAGTACAACGCGTCGGTGCTGGCGGTGCAGGACGTGCCGCGCGCGGAGACGTCGCGCTACGGCATTGTGGCGGCGACATCGATCGCGCCGATGATCGAGCGCGTCAGCGGCATGGTGGAAAAACCGAAGCCCGCCGAAGCGCCGTCGACGCTGGCGGTGGTCGGCCGCTACGTGCTGCGGCCCGAGATCTTCGACGAGCTGGCAAGCACGCCGCGCGGCAGCGGCGGTGAGATCCAGCTCACCGATGCGATCGCGCGCCGCATTCCACGCGGCGAGGTGCTGGCGCAGCGCTTCACCGGCACGCGCTTCGACTGCGGCAACAAGGAGGGATTCCTGGCCGCCAACATCGCGCTGGCGCGCAAGCAGGGCATCCTGCCCAAGCGCCGCGCGGACGATCCCGACGACTCCGCGGCGATCCGCTGACCGGGGAATCGACCCATGATCTTCGTCACGGGAGGGGCCGGCTTCATCGGATCGAATTTCGTGCTGCGCTGGCTGGCGCGCGTCGACGAGCCGGTGCTCGTGATCGACAAGCTGACCTACGCCGGCAATCTCGACAACCTGGCCGAACTGCAGGGCGATGCACGCTTCGCGTTCGAGCGCGTCGACATCTGCGACCGCGCCCGCATCGAAGCGCTGCTGGCGCAGCATCGGCCGCGCGCGATGGTGCACTTCGCCGCCGAGAGCCACGTCGACCGGTCGATCCACGGCCCGGGCGATTTCGTGCGCACCAACGTCAACGGCAGCTTCGAGCTGCTGGAAGCCGTGCGCGCGTTCTGGACCGGCCTCGGCGCACCGGCGCAGAGCAATTTCCGCTTCCTGCACGTGTCGACCGACGAGGTGTACGGCTCGCTCGGCGAGAACGATCCCCCGTTCTCCGAGACGACGCCGTACGCGCCCAACAGCCCCTACTCGGCGAGCAAGGCGGCGTCCGATCACCTGGTGCGCGCGTATCACCACACCTACGGCCTGCCGACGCTGACCGGCAACTGCAGCAACAACTACGGGCCGTTCCAGTTCCCGGAGAAGCTGATCCCGCTGATGATCAGCAACGCGCTCGAAGGCCGAGGCCTGCCGGTGTACGGCGACGGCCGAAACGTGCGCGACTGGCTGTTCGTCACCGACCATTGCGACGCGCTGATGCGCATCCTGGAGGCGGGGCGCCCCGGCGAAACCTACAACATCGGCGGCAAGAACGAGGTGAAGAATATCGACGTGGTGCAGACGGTCTGCGCGATCCTCGACGAACTGCGGCCGCGCGAGCGCCCGTACGCGCAACAGATCACCTTCGTGACCGATCGGCCCGGTCACGATCGCCGCTACGCGATCGATCCGCGCAAGATCGAGCGCGAACTCGGCTGGACGCCGGCGGAGACCTTCGACACCGGGCTGCGCCGCACGGTGCGCTGGTACCTGGACCATCCGGGGTGGGTCGCGCGCGTGCGCGACGGCAGCTACCGGGAATGGATCGAGAAGAACTACGGCGCAGGCAGGGCGCGACAACCATGAAACGCAAGGGAATCATCCTGGCCGGCGGATCGGGCACGCGGCTTTATCCGGTCACGCACGTCGTGTCCAAGCAGCTGCTGCCGGTGTACGACAAGCCGATGATCTACTACCCGCTGACCACGCTGATGCTGGCAGGCATGCGCGAGGTGCTGATCATCTCCACCCCGCAGGACACGCCGCGCTTCGCCGAACTGCTCGGCAGCGGCGACCAGTGGGGCATGCAGTTCTCGTACGCGGAGCAGCCGCGGCCCGAAGGTCTGGCGCAGGCCTTCATCATCGGACGCGGCTTCGTCGGCAACGACGACGCCGCGCTGGTGCTCGGCGACAACATCTTCTACGGGCACGATCTGCCGCAGCAGCTGACGCGGGCCAACGAGCAGCGCGCCGGCGCCACCGTGTTCGCGTATCGCGTTCACGACCCCGAGCGCTACGGCGTGGTCGAGTTCGACGAGCGCGGACAGGCGATCAGCATCGAGGAGAAGCCGCGCCACCCGAAGTCGAACTACGCCGTCACCGGGCTGTATTTCTACGACAACGAGGTGGTCGAGATCGCACGCACGATCCGCCCGTCGGCCCGCGGCGAGCTCGAGATCACCGACGTCAATCAGCGCTACCTGGAGCGCGGCGCACTCGCGGTCGAGATCATGGGCCGCGGCATGGCCTGGCTCGACACCGGCACGCACCACTCGTTGCTCGATGCGTCGACCTTCATCGCCACGCTGGAGCACCGGCAGGGACTGAAGGTCGCCTGCCCGGAGGAAGTGGCATTTCGCAGCGGCTGGATCGACGCGGAACAGGTGCGCCGGCTGGCGGCGCCGCTCAGCAAGAGCGACTACGGCCGCTATCTGCTGACCATGCTGGGCGAGCGCGTGCCTCTGGGCACGAGCCCCGCGCGATGAAAGTCACGCCGACGCAGCTGCCGGAGGTGCTGATCCTCGAGCCGGCCGTTTTCGGCGACGAGCGCGGCTTCTTCATGGAAAGCTACAACGCGCGCACTTTCCGCGATGCGACCGGCGTGGACGCGCAGTTCGTGCAGGACAACCATTCGCGCTCGGCCCGCAACGTGCTGCGCGGGTTGCACTACCAGGTGGTCAGGCCGCAGGGCAAGCTGGTACGCGTGGCCAGCGGCTCCGTGTTCGATGTGGCGGTCGACCTGCGGCGCTCGTCGCCGCGCTTCGGAAAGTGGGCCGGCGCCGAGCTGTCGGCCGAGAACAAGCGGCAAATGTGGATTCCCCCCGGGTTCGCGCACGGCTTCCTGGTGCTGAGCGACTACGCCGATTTCCTGTACAAGACCACCGATTACTGGATCAAGGAATACGACCGCGCGCTGCGCTGGGACGACCCCGCGGTCGGAGTGCAGTGGCCGCTCGGTGGCGAGCCGGTGCTCGCGGCCAAGGACATCAATGCACCAGGACTTGCCGAGGCGGAGGGGTTCGACTGATGCGCATGCTGGTGACGGGCGGGCAGGGTCAGATCGGGTGGGAACTGCAGGGTTGTCTGCCACCGCTCGGCGAGGTCATCGCGGTCGACATCGCCGAATGCGATCTGACGCAATCCGCGCAGGTATCGGCGCTGGTTCGACGCGTCAAGCCCGACCTGATCATCAACACGGCGGCGCATACCGCCGTGGACCGTGCCGAATCCGAGCCTGCGCTGGCGCAGACGCTGAACGCCGACGTTCCGGCGCTGCTGGCCGACGAGGCACGCGCGCTGGGGGCCGCGTTGATCCACTACTCGACGGACTACGTGTTCGACGGAGCCAAGACGACACCGTATGTCGAGACCGATCCGGTCAATCCGCTGTCGGTGTACGGCCGCACCAAGCTCGCCGGCGAACAGGCGGTGGCCGCCGCGGGCATCCCGCACCTGATTCTGCGCACCAGCTGGGTCTATGGGATGCGCGGCAACAACTTCCTGCTGACCATGATGCGGCTCGCCCGCACTCGGCCCGAGCTGCGCGTCGTCGCCGATCAGCGCGGCGTGCCGAACTGGTCGCATACGCTGGCCGACGCGACGCGCGCGGTCATCGCAGCCGCGCAGCAGCGCGGCGGCGTGCGCGAGGCCCTGGCCGCCCAGGGTGGCCTCTTCCACCTGACCTGCTCCGGCCCGACCACGTGGCACGGGTTTGCTGCGGCGATCGTCGACCGGCTCGCCGACAACGGCGACGCGCCCCGCGTGCCCGTTACGCCGATCGCAACGTCGGATTACCCGACCGCCGCTGCGCGCCCGGCCAATTCGGTGCTCGACGGCGGCCATCTGGCGCGCGAGTGGGGGGTGCAGCTGCCTCATTGGCGCTTGGCGTTCGATCAGTGCCTGCCGCCGCGCGCGGGCACGACGGCTCCGAACGGGAATGGATGATGCGAACAACGCCTGGGTCGTGATCCCGGCGTTCAACGAAGAAGCAAAGATCGCCGAGGTCGTGCGGGACGTGCGGCAGGTCTTTGCATCCGTCGTGGTCGTCGACGACGGATCCTCGGACCAGACCGCGGCACGCGCGCGCGCCGCCGGTGCTGCGGTCGTCGTGCACCCGATCAACCTCGGCCAGGGGGCGGCGCTGCAGACCGGCATCGACTATGCGCTCGCGCGCGGTGCACGCTGGCTGGTCACGCTCGATGCAGACGGCCAGCACGATCCGCGCGAGGCGCGGGACATGCTCGCGTACGCGCAGCGCGAACAGCTCGACGTCGCGCTCGGCAGCCGCTTCATGGGCGCCACGGTCGGCATGACGCGCGGCCGCTGGCTGCTGCTGAAGGTCGCGCTCCTGTTCCAGACGCTGACGACGCGCATGCGCCTGACCGATGTGCACAACGGGCTGCGCGCGATCTCGGCCCCGGCCGCGCGCCGCATCCGGCTGCGGCAGAACCGCATGGCGCACGCGTCCGAGCTGGTCAGTATCATCCGCCGCGAGCGGCTGCGGTACCGCGAGTTCCCGGTCACGATCCGCTATACCGACTATTCGAAATCCAAAGGACAAGGCGCCCTCGGCGCATTGAACATCCTGACCGACCTTCTGCTCGGCCGCCTGACGAAATGATTTCCCTGATCCTCAGCGTCGTGCTCGGCGCCGCGCTGATCGGCGGCCTGCTGGTCCGCCGCAGCGCGCCGTGGGTCGGCATTGCGATGGCGGCCGCTTCGGCGGCTGGCATCTACTTCGCATGGGTGCCGGACGACCTGAGCCGCATCGCGCACGCGCTCGGTGTGGGGCGCGGCGCAGACCTGCTGCTGTATATCTGGGTCGTCGTTTCGTTCCTGGCGCTGGTCGCGCTGATGCTGCGGCTGCGGCTGCTCAACGAGCAACTCACGGAGCTCGCGCGCAAGCTGGCACTGGCCACTGCACGCAATGGTGCTGCGTCGGGCGAGCGCGCGCCGGGCGACGAAACCCATCCGACATGAGCCCGGTACTGTCGATCGCGTTGACGGTCGTCTGCGTTCTGGGCATCGGCGCCGGCCAGATCTTCTTCCGCAAGGGCGCGCTGGCGATCGACGGCGGACACTGGATTTCGTCTTCGCTGGCAAACCCCTCGCTGTGGGTCGCGTTGGTGATCTATGCCGCCGCCACCGCCTTGTGGATCTACGTGCTCCGCTTCGCTCCGCTGAATCGGGTCTACCCGGTATTTGCGCTGGCGTTCGTGTTCGTGCCGTTTCTCGAATGGCTCGCTCTCGGCGAGCCGTTCCGCATGCAGACACTGGTCGGCGGCGCACTGATCTTTCTCGGGGTGGCGATCGCCGTCCGCTGAATCCGAGTCCGCCTCGATGTCCTCTACCGTCAAGCTGATCAGCCTCTACCTGCCGCAGTTTCACCCGATCCCAGAGAACGACGCCTGGTGGGGTAAGGGCTTCACCGAGTGGACCAACGTCACAAAGGCGCAGCCGCTGTTCCCGAACCACTATCAGCCGCACCTGCCGACCGATCTCGGCTTCTACGACCTGCGGCTGCGCGTCGTGCGGCACGAGCAGATCGCCATGGCGAAGGCGCATGGCATCGACGCGTTCTGCTACCACTTCTACTGGTTTTCGGGCAAACGGCTGCTGGAAGCGCCGCTCGACGACATGCTGGCCGATCCGGCGAGCGACATGCCGTTCTGCCTGTGCTGGGCGAACGAGACGTGGACGCGCCGCTGGGACGGCATGGACCAGCAGGTATTGATCGAGCAGAAGTATCTGCCCGACGACGACCTGAAGTTCATCCGCGACATCGAGCCGTTCCTGCGCGACCCGCGCTACCTGCGCGTCAACGGCGTTCCCCTTCTGGTGGTCTACCAGCCGCAATCGATGCCCCACCCGAAGCGCAGCGCGCAGGTCTGGCGCGATTACTGCAAGGCCCAAGGGTTGGGCGGGCTGCACGTCTGTGGCGCGCTTGTGTTCGGCAACGACGACTACGTGCATCTCGGCTTCGACAGCGGCGTGGAGTTTCCGCCGCACAACATCCAGGTCGACCTCGCGAATCCGGACATCGACTTTCACGATCCGTTCACCGGCATCGTGTGCCAGTTCGCGGACGTGGCGAGACAGGCCGTCGCGCGCGACTATTCGCATCAGACGGTGTTCCGCACGCTGTTCCCGTCGTGGGACAACACCGCGCGACGCGGCGCCAAGGCCGTCGTGGTGCTGAACGCCACGCCGGCCAACTACGAGCACTGGCTGAAGCAGGCCTGTGAACTCACCGAAGCCGAGCGCGCACCGGAGGAACGGCTGGTGTTCATCAATGCGTGGAACGAGTGGGCGGAGGGATGCCACCTCGAACCCGACCGGCGCTACGGCCGCGGCTTCCTCGAGGCAACGTTGCGCGTGAAGAACGGCACCAGCCGCACGTCCGGCTATCCGGACACCGCGCTGCCCGCGATCGACAAACCCAAGCGTCCGTTCCTGACCGAACTGCGCGACCTGATCGCGCTGCGCGTGCTGCCGTGGCTCGGCTACGGGCGCCGGTGGCTGAACAAGCACCCGACGATCAAGGCGATCGCCAAATTCATCGTGCCGCGCCGGCTGCGGTAGTCGCGGCGCGCCGGTTGCCGAGGTCGACGAACAGCGCGAACAGCAGCGCGGTCGCGGC
>JBAIYN010000440.1:0-3809 GCA_037915775.1 Burkholderiales bacterium
GCCATCTGGACCTTGCCGGCGCGCCAGCCGCGCCGGTCCTGCAGGTACAGGACCAGCACATTGACCCCGCCGAGGCTGGCCCGGTGGCGGAACAGCATCAGCAGGCCGACGCCGATCAGGCATCCGCCCATCACCGCCGCGTAAAGCGCGTCGAGCCGGCCGAAGTCGAGCACCGCAGGCATCAGCTCCGAAAACAGAGACAGCAGCGCCACCGCGCAGAACGTCTTCACGGTGAAGCGCCAGCCCATCGACCGCACCGCAAGCCAATAGAAGGGAAGATTGATCACGAAGAACACTGCGCCGAAGCGCCAGCCCGTCGCGTAGTGGATCAGGAAGGCCAGACCCGCCGTGCCGCCCGTCAGCAGTCCAGCGTGGGAGAACATGGCAATGCCGAGCGCGAAGAACAGCGCTGCGGTGACCAGCGCCTGCGCGTCCTCGAACGCGCTGTGGCGGATGTCGGGATTGGGGGGCTGCAGCATGCGTGCGATCGCGGGCATCGCGCCGCGACCGCGCGAGTGTACGTGCCCGGCTTGCGCTGCCGCGCGCGCCGGCGCCGGGCGGCGTGCCTACGGCAGGTTCGCGCGCCCGCGGCACTCGACGGTGTCGCCCGCACCCTGCCCTGACCGGCAGACGTAGACGGCGCGCTCGGTCGGGTCGTAGAACCACGCGAAGGAAATTCCGTTCGACGACGAATTGCCGATCGGCGTCAGCGCCGGTCGGGTGTCGAGGCGGCCCTGCGCGAACGCGTGCAGCCCATAGCCCGCGATGACGGCGACGGCAAGCAATGCAACGAGTCTTGTCATTGGTTTCTCCTCGGTTCCGAAAAAGCGGCGGTGCAACGATGGCGCCATGACGGACCCGCGGTCGATCACGCGAATCGGTGGCGCTTGTCCGGCCGGCGATTTCAGCCGACGATGCGGCTGTTGCGCATCGAATCGGACGGGAGGCCAGCCATGTCGTATTCGAACTATCACAAGAAATCGATCCTGAACCGCGAACTGCATCCGGAAACGCAGATGATGTCGTACGGGTACGACCCGTTCCTGTCCGAAGGCGCGGTCAAGCCGCCGGTGTTCCTGACCTCGACCTTCGCCTTCAGAACCGCCGAGGACGGTGCGGACTTCTTCGACGTGGTCGCGGGCCGCAAGCCGCCGCCGACGGATTCCGGCGCAGGCCTGGTCTACAGCCGCTTCAATCATCCGAACCTGGAGATCGTGGAGGATCGGCTCGCGCTGCTCGACGGGGCGCAGAGCGCGATCGTGACTTCGAGCGGCATGGCGGCGATCGGCACCGTGTTCCTGACGCTGCTTCGCCCCGGCGAACAGATCGTGCATTCCACGCCGCTGTACGGCGGCACCGAGACGCTGATCCGCAAGATCCTTCCCGAGTGGGGCATCGGCGGACACCCGTTTGCCGACGGCCTGTCGCACGGCCAGATGGAGGCCGCGCTGGAAGCGGCGGCGGCACGCGGCAAGGTCGCCCTGTTCTACATCGAGACGCCGGCGAATCCGACCAACGCGCTGATCGACCTGCAGGCGGCAACGCAGGCGCTCGCGGCGTTCGAGCGGCGGCACGGCTACCGGCCGGTCTCGGCCTGCGACAACACGATGCTCGGGCCGATCTTCCAGCATCCGATCCGCGACGGCATCGATCTGTCGATCTATTCGCTGACCAAGTATGTCGGCGGCCACAGCGACCTTGTCGCCGGCGGCGTCACCGGGCGCGCCGACCTGATCCAGAAGCTGCGCCTGATGCGCGGTGCGTTCGGCTCGCAGCTCGATCCGCATTCGTCGTGGATGATCGCGCGCTCGATGGAGACCCTGGTGCTGCGAATGCGGCGCGCCGCCGCCACCGCGAGCCGCGTTGCGCACTGGCTCGCCGACAACCCGGTCAGGAAGGTCGAGGTGCTGCATCCGCAGTTGATCGCGGATCCCGCCTACCAGGCCGTCTACCGGCGCCAGTGCAGCGGCGCCGGATCGACCTTCTCGCTCGTCCTCGACGGCGGGCGCGAGATGGCGTTCCGCTTCATCAACGCGCTGACGCTGTTCAAGTCCGCGGTCAGTCTTGGCGGCACCGAGTCGCTGATCTGCCACCCGTCATCGACCACGCATTCCGGGGTGCCGGCCGAGGTGCGCCGGCAGGTCGGCGTGGCGGACGGGCTGATCCGGATGTCGATCGGCCTCGAGCACGAGGACGATCTGATCGCGGATCTCGAGAGCGCGCTGCGCGCGTGCTGAGGATCAGCGCGCCGGCCACGCGCCGGCCAGATGCATCTGCAGCCAGTAGGCTCCGACGATCGTCTTCACGTCGGTCACCGTGCCGGCACGGATCCAGCCCAGGATTTCGTCGAGCGTGGCGGTGAACACCTCGAGCACTTCGCCGTCGTCCGTGCGCGCGGCGTCGAACGTCAGTCCACGCGCGAGATAGACGTAGATCTGCTCGTTGCAGTAGCCGATCGCGTTGTGGAAGCTGCCGAGGTAGAGCCATTCGGTCGCGCGATAGCCAGTCTCCTCGAGCAGCTCGCGCTCTGCGCAGCCGAGCAGCGACTCGCCCTCGTCGATCTTGCCGGCGGGAAACTCGATGAAGCTGGCGCGCAGCGGATAGCGGTACTGCCGCTCCAGCACGAGCCGGCCGTCGTCGAGCATCGGCATCATCATCACCGCGCCCGGATGGCGCAGGTATTCGCGCGGCGCGATGTGACCGTCCGGGCAGCGCACGCGATCGACGAACACCTTCAGGAAGGCGCCCTCGAACGCGATGCGCGATTCCAGCGTTTCTTCCGCGAGCGGATCGTCGACCGGCTTCGAACTCATCGGGTCACGGATCACCGATCACGAATCTCAGCCGCCCAGCGCCTTGATCATCGCGTTCGCGCACAGCGCGAGCAGGTATTGCGGCAGGATGCCGAGCACGAGCACCAGCGCGCCGTTCAGCGACAGCGCCACGCGCATGTCCTGGGTGGCGACGATGGGGCGCAGGTCGGCCGGCTCTTCGAAGTACATCACCTTGACCACCCGCAGGTAGTAATAGGCGGCGATCAGCGAGAACCCGAGCGCAATCACCGCCAGCCAAACCATGCCGCTGGTCAGGCCGTTGCCGAGCAGCGCCTGCAGCACCACCAGTTTCGCGTAGAACCCCATCGTCGGCGGAATCCCCGCCAGCGAGAACATCAGCAGCAGCATCACGAACGCGTACCACGGGCTGCGCTTGTTCAGCCCCTTCAGGTCCGCGATCTCCTCCGCCTCGAAGCCTTCGCGCGCGAGCAGCAGGATGATGCCGAAGGTGCCGAGCGTGGTCAGCGCGTAGGTGATCACGTAGAACATCGCTGCGCTGTATGCGTTGGCGGTCGACAGGGTGTTGCCACCCACCACGCCCGACAGCATGCCGAGCAGCATGAAGCCCATCTGGCCGATCGTCGAGTACGCAAGCATGCGCTTGAGGTTCGATTGGGCGATCGCCGTCACGTTGCCGATCGCCAGCGATGCGAGCGCGAGCAGGACCAGCATCTTCTGCCAGTCGACCGCCAGCGGCAGCAGCCCTTCAACCAGCAGGCGGAACGCGATCGCGAACGCGGCCAGTTTCGGCGCCGAGCCGATCAGCAGCGTGACCGGGGTGGGCGCGCCGTGGTAGACGTCCGGCACCCACATGTGGAACGGCACCGCGCCGAGCTTGAACGCGATGCCGGCGACCACGAACACGGTGCCGAGCACGAGCGCCGCGCGGTTCGGCAGTTCGCCGCTGCCGATCGATCGCGCCAGCCCCTGGATTTCGAGCGTCCCGCTCGCCCCGTACAGCATCGACATCCCGTA
>JBAIYN010000579.1:0-4862 GCA_037915775.1 Burkholderiales bacterium
GTGCTGATCGTCGAGCTGCTGAACTCGGCCGTCGAAGCGGCCGTCGACCGCGACAGTCTCGAGATCAATCCGCTGGGCAAGCGCGCCAAGGACCTCACCAGCGCCGCGGTGATGCTCGCGCTGCTGCTCGCCGGTGGCACCTGGGTCGCGATCCTGCTCGATCGCTTCGTTTTCTGACATCGGAAGGACACCGAATGGCCGCTGGCCTGCTGGAAAGCTCGATCAAGTCGCTGCCGCGCGTCTATCGCGGCAAGGTGCGCGACTCCTACGCACTCGGCGACGACAAGCTGCTGATCGTCACCACCGATCGGCTGTCGGCGTTCGACGTGGTGATGAACCAGCCGATTCCCGACAAGGGCCGCGTGCTGAATGCGATGTCGAACTTCTGGTTCGACAGGCTGTCGGCGATCGTCCCCAATCACCTGACCGGCATTGCGCCGGAAAGCGTGGTCGCGCCGGACGAGGTCGAGCAGGTGCGGGGCCGCGCGGTCGTGGCCACGAAGCTGCGTCCGCTGCCGGTCGAGGCCGTAGTGCGCGGCTACCTGATCGGCTCGGGCTGGAAGGACTACCAGCGTTCGGGCAGCGTGTGCGGCGTCGCGCTGCCGCCCGGCCTGCAGATGGCGGAGAAGCTCCCGCATCCGATCTTCACGCCGGCGACCAAGGCCGAGCTGGGGACGCACGACGAGAACATCCCCTTCGCTCGCATGCAGCAGATCGTCGGCGCGGCGCTGGCCGAGGAGATCCAGCTGATTGCCCTGAAGCTGTACCAGACCGCGGCCGAGTACGCGGCGACGCGCGGGATCATCATCGCCGACACGAAGTTCGAATTCGGACTCGACGATCGCGGCACGCTGCGGCTGATGGACGAGGTGCTGACCGCGGACTCGTCGCGTTTCTGGCCCGCGGACGAATACCGTGTCGGCATCTCGCCGCCGAGCTTCGACAAGCAGTTCGTGCGCGACTGGCTGGAAGCGCAACCGTGGAACAAATCGCCGCCGCCGCCGGACCTGCCGCCGGAAATCGTCGCGAAGACCGCGCAGAAGTATCGCGAGGCGCTGCGCAGACTGACCGGGCACGACCTGCCGTAACGATCCGCGGCGGCATGGACGCGAGTGTCCTCGCGGCGATAGCGAAGTGGCCGAACGTGCCGGCGGTGTTCGGCTGGCTCAGGCTCACCGCGCGCGGCGAGTGGCGTATCCGCGGCGAGCCGATCGGCAACGCGGCGATCCGCGATTTCATCGGCCGCAACTACGCTCACGACGAGCGCGGGCGGTGGTTCTTCCAGAACGGGCCGCAGCGTGTCTATGTGGAACTCGAAGCGACGCCGTGGATCGTCCGCGTCGATCCGCATGGTGCCCTGTCGATGCACTCCAGCGCCGAGCCGGCCATCTGCAACGGCGCGGCGCTGCTCGACGACGGCCGCTTCCTGCTCGATACCGATCTCGGGGCCGGATTGGTCGATGACCGCGACGCCGCGATCTTCGTGCGCGCGGTCACCGATTTCGCCGGCATGCCTCTGAACGAGCGCGGACTGGAGCGCTGGCTCGATGGAAAGGACGAAGCCTTCTTGGCGCCGGCGCGTCTGCGAGTGGCCGGGATGCCGAGACGCATCGATCGGCTCCGCTTCGCGGATCTGGAATCGCGCTACGGCTTCGTGCGCGTGCCGACGCCTTAAGGGGCGCGGATCAGTCGAACACGGGCGTCTCGACGCCGAGCACCTGGTGCAGCTTCGGACTCGTGGTCGTGTATTGCAGGTGGATCTTCATGTCGGGAAACACATACCTCGCTGCGCCAAAGGCGGCCAGCGCGGCCTCGTGGAACCCCGACAGGATCAGCTTCTTCTTGCCGGGGTAGGTGTTGATGTCGCCGACCGCGAAGATGCCCGGCACGCTGGTCTCGAACTTCTCGGTGTCCACGACGAGCTGCTTGCGTTCAATGTCCAGGCCCCAGTGCGCGATCGGCCCGAGCTTCGGCGACAGGCCGAAGAACACCAGCAGCGCATCGAGCGGCACCTTGCGCGTGACGCCGTCGAGCGAGGCGACGCGCACCGCGGTCATGCGGCCATGCGCTTCGTCGAACCCCGAGACCTGGCCGACCAGGAACTGCATCTGGTAGTCGTCGCAAAGCTGCCGCATCCTGGCCACCGAGGCCGGCGCGGCACGGAAACCGTCGCGCCGATGGACGAGGATCACGCTCTCGGCTTTCCCCACCAGTGCCAGTGCCCAGTCGAGCGCGGAGTCGCCGCCGCCGCAGATCACGAGGTTCTTGTCGTGAAACTGCGCCGGTTCCTTGACCCGGTAGAAGAGCTGCGTGCCTTCGAACTGCTCGATGCCGTCGACTTTCAGCGTGCGCGGCTGGAAGCTGCCGACCCCGGCGGCGATGAATACCGTCTTCGTCAGGAACGCGGCGCCGAGCGAGGTCTGCACGTAGAAACGACCGTCGTCCTGCCGCTGCAGATGGGTGACCTCCTGCCCGAGGTGGAATTCGGCGCCGAACGGCGCGATCTGCTTCAACAGGTTGTCGGTCAGCTCCTGTCCCGTGCACACCGGCACTGCCGGGATGTCGTAGATCGGCTTGTCCGGATACAGCTCCACGCACTGACCGCCCACGTATGCGAGCGAATCGATCACGTGCGACCTGATCTCGAGCAGCCCGAGTTCGAAGACCTGGAACAGGCCGACCGGCCCGGCGCCGATGATGACGGCGTCGGTGTCGATCGGCGGCTTGGCGTCGAGGTGACCGGGAATGTCGGTCTTGGGATGTTTCACTGTGGCGTCCATGCGGCGCTTGCCCACCATTCAAGGGGCGCGGGTGTGCGCAAAAGCGCAATTTTCGCCGATCCGGGCGGAGCCTGCCGGATCGAGCCGCATAGGGGTATTACGCCGCCCGCACGGGGCGGCAAGTGCTGGCCGCAGCCGCGCTACTCGCGGGCCTTCTTGCCCTCTTCAGGCGGTGCGCGGCCGCTGCGGGCGAGTTCCTCGCGCTGCTCGCGCATCCGCTGCGTCAGCTGGCGCAGGCGCGCGTCGATCTCGGACATCACGTAGAAGTCGGCATCCGCCGCCTTGCGCGCGGACTGCAGCTGATCGATCGCGGCGGGCAGCGACCCGAGCAGCAGGTACATCTCGGCGGTCGCCTGGTGCTGCAGCGTCTTGTGATTCAGCGCGGCATAGCTGCGCGCAAGCAGCTCGTAGTACTTCGGATCGCTGCGCGTCAGTGCAATCTGCTCGCGCAGGTACGCGGTCGCCTGCTCGTGCTGCCCCGTCCGCTGCAGCAGGTCGACGTAGTTCATCGAGGTCAGGCGGGAGATCGGAAAGCGCACGGTGGCCTCGCGTGCGAAGCGCACCGCGTCGGCGCGCTCGCCATCGGTCTTGGCCGCCGCGAAGCGCGCGTCGGCGACGATCTTGTCCAGCATTGCCGACGGCGTGCGCGCCAGACGGCGTGCGGCCTGCGCGTAATCCAGTGCCGCGGCGGGCTGGTTCAGGCGCAGCGCCGCGACCGCCGCGCCGTAATTGGCCGCCGCTTCCGAGGGCGTGGTCCGGTCCTTCAACTGGCCGTTGAAATAGGCGAGAGCGTCGCGCGCCCCCTGCACCGAGTCGTCCTGCAGCACGCGCAGGCGCGCCCGCACGAGCTGGAAGTCGAGGCTGTCCGGCCGCGGATGCGGCTTCAGTTCGCGCACGCGCGTCTGGATGTCGGCGATCCTCTCGACCGTCAGCGGGTGCGTGCGCAGATACGCGGGGGCCGCGCTTTCGTAAATGCGCGAGCCCTGCTGCAGGCGGGTGAAGAACGTCGCCATCGCCGTCACGTCGAATCCGGCGTCGTTCAGGATCTGGAAGCCGACGCGGTCGGCCTCGCGCTCGTTCTCGCGCGAGAAGTTGAGCTGCTGCTGGATCGCCGCCGCCTGGCCGACCGCGATCGCGGCTTCGGTCGCCTGGCCGCTGGACGGCGAACCGCTGCGCGATGCGAGCAGCGCCAGCAGCAGGGTGCCGATGGCGATCAGCCCGCTGTCGCGCTGCTTGGCGATCATGCGCGCGACGTGCCGCTGTGCCACGTGGCCGATCTCGTGCGCCAGCACGGCCGCCAGCTCGGATTCGCTCTGCGCGGTCAGGATCAGGCCGGTGTGCACGCCGATGAATCCGCCCGGCAGCGCGAACGCGTTCATCATCGGATCGCGCACCAGGAAGAAGCGGAAGTCGGTGTAACGGGCCGGGCTGGCCGCGACCAGCTTGAAGCCGAGCGTGTTCAGGTACTCGGTCGCGTCCGGGTCGTCCATGTAGGACGTGTCCTGCCGCACGTCGAGCATGATCGCCTCGCCCAGCCTGCGCTCGTTGGCGGGCGACAGATCGTCGGCTCCGGCGTCGCCGAGCGACGGCAATTCCTGCGTCTGCGCGCGTACGACCGGAACCACGAACGGCTGCACCGTCAGCGTGGCAGCGACCGTGAGCGACAGGCAGCGGGCAACGAAGGGGGACACTTCTCGGGCGCCGGGCGGCGCAGCAGGTACCGACTCGTATGATAGTCAGCTGGCGGGATCGTTCCCCGGACATCGTTGTAACGGAAAGTCACATGACTTCACTCACGCATTTCGACGAGGCCGGCCAGGCGCACATGGTCGATGTCGGTGACAAGGCGGTCACGCACCGGGTTGCCGTGGCGGCGGGCACGGTCCGCATGCAGCCGATGACGCTCGACCTGATCCGCAGCGGCACCTCGAAGAAGGGCGACGTGCTCGGCGTCGCTCGCATTGCCGCGATCCAGGCCGCCAAGCGGACCGCCGAGCTGATCCCGCTGTGCCATCCCGTCGCGATCACGCGCATCGCGGTGTCATTCCACGTCGACGTCGCCAGCACCAGCGTCGAATGCCG
>JBAIYN010000567.1:0-3484 GCA_037915775.1 Burkholderiales bacterium
CAGCTTTCCCTTTGCCCAGACGCTGGCGCTGGTGAGAACGGTGTTGGTGAGCGCCTTCAGGTACGGCCGCAGCGCGCCGACATCGACGTTCTGCACATCGACCGCGAGAGCCGTTGCCAGCGGCGCAATGCGCATCCACCCGCGCGTGACGACGGAACCTCCGCCGACTCGGGCGCGCAGGCTCAGCGCGCTGCGCTCGCGCCCCTCGCTGGTGAGGTCGCGCAGCGTGAGAGCGATGTTGTCGACGGCCAGGCGCGCCTCCGGCTCGACGGCCCGGTCGACCGCCTGGATGCGGCCACCGTTCAATTGCAGTTCGCCGACGCGGACCTTCCACGGCGCGGAAGGCTTCGCAGCCGGCGCTGCCGGTTTCTGCTCGGCGACCAGCTTTTCCCAGTCGATGCTGCCGTCGGCGCGGCGCGCGGCAGTCACGCGCAGGCCGTCGGCTCGAACCTGCCCGACGGTCGCCGTCCGCTGCATGACGTCCACCGTGCCGCCGGACAGAGTGAGTTTCGACAGATCGAGCGCCGCCGATCCTCCCGCGCCGTCGCGCAAGCGAACCGTCTTGGCCTCGATACGTCCATCCTCGACCTTGATCGCGAATCCTTCGCCGGCCGGTTCGACCTGCAGCCGCGCGTTGGCATCGACATTGCCGTCGAGCCGCGCGGTCGTGAATCCATGCAAGTAGGGCAGCGTGCTCTTCAGCGGCAGAGAAGACAGATCGGCCGTCAACGCCAGCTTCATCGGCGCGATGGCAACATCGCCTTCGACATTGAGTCGGGACTGGTCGTCCGCAGCCACGCTAGCGGTGAGGTTGGCCGACGTCCCGGGCCGGTTCGATAGTCCTTTCAGTTCGAGCGCTATAGGCGCGATGCGGCGCGCGTAGCGGACGCCCTCGTCCTTGAAATCCACCGCGGCGTCGCGAACCTGCAAATCTTCCACGTCGAAGACGAACGGCTTGGCGGCTTCGAGCAGCGTGCCTTTCGCGGGCGGCGAGTCGGTCGCCTGAATCGGTTGGGTCAGGGCCTCGAAACCGGCGATGTTTCCGTCGGCGCGACGCACGACGTTCGCCTGCGCGCCGTCGAGAACAACGGTGCGCAGCTTTGCGCGCGCGTCGAGCGGTGCCAGGTCGATGAGATCGACGTCGAGGCGGCGCCACGATACGAGCGGCGCGCCGCTACGCGTGGCATAAGCGAAATCGCGCAGCGCGAGTGTCCCGGATACCGAAAGCTGCGCGGCGCGCGCCGGCGTCTCCTTCGTTGCCGCCGTAGCGCGCTGGAAGTGGATGCGCAGATCCGTATCGAGCGTGCCGCCTTTCAGATCGAAGTTGGGCCGTAGCGGCAGGTACTCCAGATAGCGCGGCAATTCGATGCCGGCAAGCTTCAGCGCGACGCTGGTGTCGAGCGTTGCGTCGAACGGCTGGGTCTCGGCATTGAGCGCAACCGGGTCGCCGTCGAGCCGCGCCGAGAATGCCGGCCGCACCTTGATCTGGACGTCGTCCGGCAGGCTCGAGATGAAAGGTACTCCGAGCTTGATCGCATCGACGGTGTGCTTCGCCTTCAGCACCCGATCGTCGAACGCGATGGCCGCGTCGTCGATCTCGAGGTTGTACAGGGCGAGGCGCGCCGGTTCGGGGCTCGCCGGCTTCGCCTGCAGGCGGTCGACGATGTCGCTGAAGTTGAACTGGTTCTTGTCCAGCCGGACGATGTTGGCGCGCACCCCGTGTGCATGAAACGCCTCGATCACCGGCGCGAAGTGGCGCAGCGACGCGATGGACAGATCGACTTCGAGCGCGTCGACGCTCAGCAGCGGAGTCGACTCGTCCGGCAGGCCGGCGACGGTGAGTTGGCGCAGTGTCGCGCTCAGGGTGAACGGATTGAACCGTACTTCGCCGACGTGCATCTGCCGGCCGATCTCGCGCGAACCGGCGGACTCGATGCCCCAGCGCGCTGCGGCCGGAATCCCAAGCGCCAGCCCGACGAAGATAAGGGTGAGCACACCCGCCGCGATCAATGCGGCAATCGTCAACTTGCGCGGAATCTGCATGACGTTCCGGCAGGGCTTCAGCAGCGACCTACTCTAGGCCCATCAGCTGCAACAGGTCGTGCGGCCGGTCAATGATGTGATCACCGCCCCATGTGCGGATGTCGGCGTCCGAGCCGAGATAGCCGTACGCAGCGATCACGGTGGCGGTTCCTGCAGCGCGCCCGGCCTGCACGTCGCGCAGGTCGTCGCCGACGTACATCGACGCGCCTGCCTTCTTGCCGGCTTGGGCGATCGCGTGCAGCACCGGTGCGGGGTGCGGCTTGGTGTGCGGCGTCGAGTCACCGCTGATCACGCAGGCTGCGCGATCGGCGAGCCCGAGGCGTTCGATCAGCGGCACGGTGAACCGCGCGACCTTGTTGGTCACGACGCCCCAGAGGACGCCCGCCTGCTCGAGCGACGTTAGCGTTTCGTCCATGCCGTCGAACAGGCGCGAATGCACGCACAACGCCTGTTCGTAGTAATCGAGGAACTGTTGGCGCAGCGACTCGTAGTCATCGTCGCCGGGAGCGCAGCCGAGCGCGCGTCCAATCAGCCCGCGCGCGCCGTGGCTGGCCATCGGCCGCAATTGCGCCAGTGGCAGCGGTTCGAGGCCGCGCTCGACGCGCTGGCGATTGGCGGCGGCCGCCAGGTCCGGTGCCGTGTCCACCAGCGTGCCGTCGAGATCGAACAGCACCAGCTCGATGCGGACCGTCACGGCTTGCGGCACGCCATCAGATAGTTCACGTCGGTGTCGCTGCCGAGCGTGAAACGGCGCGTCAGCGGGTTGTACGTCATGCCGAGAATCTCCACCACGGTAAGCCCGGCGTCGCGGACGAACTGCGCGAGCTCGCTCGGCCGGATGAACTTCGCGTACTCGTGCGTGCCGTGCGGCAGCAGGCGCAGCACGTGTTCGGCGCCGACGATGGCGAGCAGGAACGACTTCGCGTTGCGATTGATCGTCGAGAAGAACAACGTGCCGCCGGAGCGCGCGAGCGTCGCGCATGCGCGCACCGTCTGCGCGGGATCGGGCACGTGCTCGAGCATCTCCATGCAGGTGACGACATCGAAACCGCCGGGGGCCTGCGCCGCAAGCTCCTCGGCCGAGGTCTTGCGGTAGCTGACGCGCGCGCCGCTCTCGAGCGCATGCAATTCGGCGACCTGCAGCGGCTTGTCGGACAGGTCGATACCGGTGACCTCCGCGCCACGCCCTGCCATCGCCTCGGCGAGTATGCCTCCGCCGCAGCCGACGTCGAGCACGCGCGTGCCGGCGAGCGGCGTGATCCCGTCGATCCAGTCGAGCCGCAACGGATTCATTTCGTGCAGCGGGCGCATGGTCCCGTTCGGGTCCCACCAACGGTGCGCAAGGTCGCCAAACTTGCGCAGCTCTGCTTCGTCGACGTTGACGCTCATTCTGTTCTGCCGCTGGAAGAGTTGCAGATACTAGCGCCAGCCCAGCATGCGT
>JBAIYN010000111.1:0-3990 GCA_037915775.1 Burkholderiales bacterium
GAACTCGAGCTTGCCCTGGCTGCCAATCACCTGTTCCGGCGGAATGCCGTAGACCCGCTCGGTCCAAACCCGCATGAACTCGATGCCGCCGCCTGACACGATGTAGGTCTTGAAGCCGTTGTCGCGCAGGTAGGCAAGCAATTCGAGCATGGGCTGATAGACAAGATCGGTGTACGGCCGGCTGAAGCGCGGATGTCTGGCAGTCGCGAGCCATTCGGCGACCTGTGCCTCGAACTCGTCGGTCGTCATGCCGGAGTGCGTGACCGCCAGCAGCTCCGCGATTGCCTTCTCGCCACCCGCGAGCGCCGCCCGCGTGTCTCCGGCGAGGATCGACTTGAATGGCTCCCGGTTCTTCCAATCCGGGTGCTCGGGCGCCATTGCCTTGACGCGGTCGAGCGCGAAGATCAGCTGGAACGGGAGCGGCTGCTCCGGCCACAGCGTGCCGTCGTTGTCGAACACGGCGATGCGCTCGCTTGGCGCGACAAAGGTCGGAGCGCCTTGCTTGGTCACGCCGGATACGAACCTGACGATCGCCTGCTTCGCCGAGCCTTCGTTCCAGGACGCGAGCGGCTCCGCGGCACACGGCAGGGCGAGAATCGCGACGATAAAGACGGCCAGCAGCGCAATGAACCGTTTGGCGTTCATCGGGTCGGGATGCAAGGTGACCTCCTTCGCCTGCGTCCTCACGCCGGCGACAACGAGGCGCGCGCCTCCGCCCGCAACTGGGCTGCGATCTGATTCGCCTCGGGCACCGCGTGCGCGAAGAATCTCTTCAGGCCGGTACAGAGGTAGTTGAGACCCGGCTCGCCGTCGGGTGTCCGCAACAGACGATTCTTCGGGCACTCGCCCCAGCAGTCGGTGAGGAACTCACACTCGCGGCAGTACCGCGGCAACGTCTCCGACTTTGCGTATCCAAAGCGGATCTGCTCGGGCGAGAACACCATGTCCGCGAGACTGCGCTGCGAACGCAGATTGCCGAGCCGATATTCCGGATACACATAGTGATCGCAGGCATAGACACTGCCGTCGTGTTCGACTGCCACCCCCTTGCCGCAGAACCTGCTGTGAATGCATAGCTGCGAAGGCAACCCGAGATGCTGGGCCACCAGCGTCTCTGCGAAATTGACCAGCACCTTGCCGAAGCCGCGCCGCCGCCATTCGTCCCAGACGTCGCAGAGGAATCTCCCGTAGTCGTTCGGGTCGACCGACCACGGCGTGACGACGGAGTGGGCATGTGCCGGCCGCGCTCGAGGTGTTCCGACGAGAGGCAACTGCGAGAATTCCTGCATGCCGGGCGCAGTCACCTCGAAGCCGCGCGGCTCCACGATCGGGATGAACTGCATGTACGTCGAGCCCACGTCGCGCAGCAGGAAGCGATAGACCTCGCGGGCGCGGGTGGCGTTGAAGGGATGCACGCAGGTGAGCGTGTTGAAGGGCACGCCGACGCGGCTCAGAAGCCTTGCGGCTGCAAATACCGTGTCGAAGGTGGGCGCGCCGCGCTTGGTGACACGAATCTGGTCATGCACCTCTTTCGGACCGTCGATGCTGAGCCCGACCAGAAAGCGGTGCTCCTTCAGGAAATCTGCCCAATCCTCGTTAAGCAGCACCCCATTGGTCTGTAGATCGTTCTCGATTCGTTGGCCGGGCTTGGCATGCCTGTTCTGGAACGCGACAACCTTGCGAAAGAAGTCGAGTCCGCGCAGGGTCGGCTCGCCGCCCTGCCACGAAAAGACGACTTCGTCGTCGGTGACCCCTTCGATGTACTGCTCGACCAGGCGCTCGAGGCATTCGTCGCTCATATTGCCAGCGCCGATCCCGTCTTCGCGCGACTGCTTGCTCAGATAAAAGCAATAGGCGCAATTGAGGTTGCAGGCGGCACCCGCCGGCTTGACCATCACGTGAAACCGCCGCGGCGCGTTTGCGCCGAGCCACTGCGCGATCTGCCACTTGTCGAGACGAGGATCCGTCACGATCGCCATCCGTTTGCGATCGAGCCTGCGCCATTCGCCACGACGAACAGCGTTCAGCCTAGCCAGCCAACAAGGCGAATGGTCGCGCTGCTCTGTCTGGCCAAGTTGCCACCGGTCAAGTTCGAGGTCGCGTGTCTGCGTCCGCCAAGGCAAGAGCTAACACGCGGGTATCGAAGGACCGAGTCAGTCGCCCGGTATCGACATGCGGACAATTGCGTCGGAGCGCCTGCGGCCTCCGAGTTGGCCGATGGCGCGTTCACGAAATGGCGGGGGCTCCCGAGCGGTTCAGCGAGTTCAGCAGGCTCACGAGCCGGATCGGCTCCGCCGCGCGGCCCCGTGTGGAATTTGCCCCTGGAGCGCTGTCTGGCGTCAGGCGTTATTTACCCTGCCAATCGAAGGACAGCGGTGACAAGACTGCTGACGGCTGTCGCCACTGCGATATTCGCCAGCAGCATCGCGCTTGCTGCCAATCTCGTCTGTGATTTGCAGGCGACCGAGAAGAAGCTGGCTGGCGCGGCCAAGACTCGCTGCGAATCTCAGACGGCAGAAAAGAGACTGGCCGGTGCCGCGATGACGAGCCTCACCAAGAAGTGCGCGGTGGATGCCACGTCCGCGAAATCGCGGGCAGCTCGGCCCGGTCGATCGCAAAGAACGCAGCACATGGCGCATTTCTTTCGCTGTACTGTTCACAATGACGGTGCGGCGCGAGGAGTTCCGCCGCACGTTTACGGCTACGCGACCGCGCCGCTCGCGTCCAGCGGTCGTGGTCCGCACTCGCGCTGGGCAGAACGTCGAGATCTCTAGTCAATGACAGCCGACTGTTGTGAGCACATCGTGGACAAATACCTCTTCGCCACCATGCTGGCCACACTGGCCGTCCCTGCCGCTCTTGCGGGCATGTACGACCAGGCCTACGCCATCGTCGAATCCAGAAATGCATCCGAGCTGCGTAACGAAGCCCGCCTTTCTGTCAGCAAGGTGGATGGCCAGAGCACGCGCAACCCGCGAAAGACCGACCCGATCGCGCCCGGCAAGCACAGGCTTACGCTGCATTTCGAGAGCGCGCGGGGCAGGTTCAGCCCCGAATTTCAGGAGATCGAGATCGAGCTCGAACCCTGCACGCGGTACAGCGTCGTCGCGAATTACGAAAGCAAGACTGGCCCCCACTGGAAGCCGAAGGTCTATTCCGAGCCGATCGGCGAATGCGTCAAGAAATTCAAGAAGTGAGATGTGCCCGGGCGCCGGGCATTGGCACAGCGGTGGTCGTGCCGCTTTCGCGGCTTGCCGCTCAGGGCCCAGATTCGACGCGGCCGACGAGTTGGTCGCCGGCTCAGCGCTTCTCTTCCATCAGCGCGAGCTGATTGCCGTCCGGATCGTGCAGGAATGCCATCCACAGTTCGTGATCCGGCAGCTTCGCGACCATGTGCGGCTCGCGCTCGAAATACACCTGGCGCGACTTGAGCAGCGCGACGACCGCTTCGATGCCGCTGACCCGGAAATAGATGCAGAACTGCTCGCGCCTGCCGGTGGGTTCGTGCCCGCCTTCGAGCATCAGGCGCACGCCGTCGCAGTCGAAGAACGCGAGATTGCCGAAGCGGAACAGCGGCGCAAGTCCCAGCGTGTCGCGATAGAAACGCTCCGCCCGATCGGCGTCCGACACGTGCAGTGCGATCTGACCGATGCGCCCGAGCGGGCCGTCCATGGCTTTACTCCTCGACGTCGCCCTCGCCGGCTTCCTCGAAGCGCGGCTTGCGCGTGAATCCGCGCGCCTCGCTGCCGCCCTGGTAGCCGCTGCGCGGCGGACGCGGCCGTTCGCCGTACGGACGCGGCGGCCCCTGCACGACCTGCATCAGCTGCAGCACCAGCCGCAGCGCCTTGTTGACCGACGCATCGCCGCGGAACACGCGTGCGACATCCGGATCGAGCGTGACGGTAAAGCCGCGGCCGCCCTCCTCGCGCGTCCGCGCCGGACGCTGCACGTGCTGATAGGGATCGCCAAAGCCCCGCGCTCCGCTTTCCT
>JBAIYN010000584.1:0-1945 GCA_037915775.1 Burkholderiales bacterium
GGGCGCCGCCGGCGGCGCGGTCGACACGTCGCGCCCGTTCTGGATCACCCGGCCGCGCGTCTGCTGCTCCAGCCCGACAATGATCCGCAGCAGCGTGGTCTTGCCGCAGCCCGACGGGCCGAGGAAGCAGACCAGTTCGCCCGAGTCGATCGACAGGTCGATCGACTTCAGCGCGACGAACGCGCCGAAGGCCTTGTGGATCCCTTCCAAGCGCAATGCAGGCGCAGCCTGCGTTGCGCTCTCGAACCGCCCCTCGCCTTCAAGGGGAGGGGCGGGGGTGGGGATGGGGTTTGTCATGCGGACCTGCAAATGGGCTGAAGACGGTCACTGAACCCCCATCCCCACCCCTTCCCCCTCCCCTTGAATGGGAGGGGAAATGGTCAGCGCGCTGCGCGCGTCATTTAGGCGCGGCTTTCGATTCGTACCGCTTGCTCCACTCCGCCAGGATGCGGTCGCGATTCTTCGCCGCCCACATGAAATCGTTCTTGACCAGTCGCGTGGCGTAATCGGCCGGCACGTTCGGCAGCGGCTTGTTCTGCGACGGCACCGCGACGATCGCGAAGTTGTGCGCGAAAAGTGCCATCGCGTCGTCGGTCGCCAGCCAGTCCATCAGCTTCTGCGCGGCCGCGAGGTTCTTCGTCCCCTTGTGAATGCCGCTCGCTTCCAGGTCCCAGCCGAGGCCTTCCTTCGGGAACACGAGCTCGATCGGCTTGCCCTGCGCCTTCTCGCGGTTGGCGCGGTACTCGAACGAGATGCCGACCACGTACTCGCCGTTGGCGGCCGCCGCGCACGGGCGCGAGCCGGAGTGCATGTACTGGGCGATGTTCTCGTGCAGCCCGTCCATGTACTTCCAGCCCTCGGCCTCACCCCACAGCTGCAGCCAGGCGGAGACGTCGAAGAAGCCGGTGCCGCTGGAGGCCGGGTGCGGCATCACGATCTGTCCCTTGTAGACGGGTTTGAGCAGGTCGCGCCAGGTCTCGGGCTTCGGGATGTTGCGCTTGGCCGCCTCGACCGTGTTGAAGCAGATTGTCGCGCCCCACACGTCCATGCCGACCCACGCCGGCGGATTCTTGCTGTCGCGATACTGGGGCGAAATACGGTTCAGCCCTGCCGGCGCGTACGGCACCAGCATGCCTTCGGCATCGAAGATCGCCATGCTGGTCGCGGCCACCCCCACCACCAGATCCGCCTTCGGGTTCGCCTTCTCGGCGAGCAGCTTGGCGGTGATCACGCCGGTGGACTCGCGCACCCAGACGATCTCGATGTTCGGGTTGACCTTCTCGAAGCCGTTCTGGTAGGCCTTGATCTGATCGGTTTCCAGCGCGGTGTAGACGGTGAGCTGCGTCTTCTGCGCCGAGGCGCCGAGCGCGAAGAGCGAGCCGACCAGGCCGGCCGCGAGGCCGACCGCAATACGACGCAAAGCCATGAGACCCTCCTCCTTGACGAGACTGCACACACGGCGCACCCGCGACGGCGGGCAACGCGAATGACCAGAATAAGAAGCGCTGTTTACGGTCCTGTGACAGCGGCGCGCCTCCAGCCCCGGCCGCGGCGCAGGCAGTCTAAGCGCGGCCGCGCTGCTGTCAATTGTCTTTTGCAGATTGTAGACAGTTGACCGACGAATCCCTAAAATGCGGCTCATGCCGACGCGCCCCGCCGTCGCGCCGCCCGCCGGCGACGCCAAAGTCATCGCCCATCCGACCATCGCCCTGCTGCGCTCGGCGTCGCTCGCGAGCGCGGCGCAGCAGGAAATCGCGCGCATGATCCTGTCCGGTCAGCTCGCGCCGGGCGCCAAACTGGCCGAGGCGCGGCTGTCGGAGCAGCTCGGCGTCTCGCGCGGGCCGATCCGCGAGGCATTCCGGCGCCTCGAGGAGGCCGGCCTGGTGCGCCAGGAGAAGAACCGCGGCGTCTTCGTGCGCCACGTTCCTCTGGAGGAAGCGAACGA
>JBAIYN010000123.1:0-8854 GCA_037915775.1 Burkholderiales bacterium
GAAGTGCCGGGCGGCACGCTGGGCACGACGATCCGGCTGAACAAGCCGCACGAGGATCGCCACGCGAGCGTGAAGCCCGGGCCCGACGGCTTCATGATCAACGACCTGAATCCGACCACGAAGAGCAAGTGGGCGATGGGGCAGGGCGGGCGCAACGCGCACCGTACCTTGGTGCCGCTGGTGCGATCGAGCGGTGCGTGGAGCCAGTCGCTCGGCCCGACGCATCTGGCGTGGATGTTCCAGAAGGGAACGCCGGAGCACTGGCCGGCTTCGAGCAAGCCGGAGATCTGGTTCGCGTACCGCACCAACCCGGCGATCTCGTTCTGGGACACGCACGCGGTGGCCGAGACGATGGCGCAGTTCCCGTTCACGGTGTGCTTTGCGTACACGCCGGACGAGACGAACCACATGGCCGATATCCTGCTGCCGGAGGCGACCGACCTCGAATCGACGCAGCTGATCCGGCTCGGAAAGACCAAGTACGTCGAGCAGTTCTGGGAGCACGAAGGCTGGGTGTTGCGCCAGCCGGCGGTGGCACCGCGCGGCGACACGCGCGACTTCACGTGGATCTCGACGGAACTGGCGCGCCGCACCGGTGTGCTGGAAAGCTACAACGACGCCATCAACCGCGGTGTCTGCGGCGTGGCGCTGAAGAGCGAGCAGCGGGACTTTGCGCTCGACGTCGCCAAGCCGCATGCGGTCGACGAGATCTGGAACGCGGTCTGCCAGGCGGCCAGCCATGAGATGTCCAAGGGTTCCGAGGTGCACGATCTCGATTGGTTCAAGGACCACGGCTTCATGGCCAAGCCGTTCAAGCACGCGAGCTGGTACCTGTACCCGACGCTGAAACGCAAGGGGCTGCGCTTCGAGCTGCCGTACCAGGAGCGGATCCTGCGCTCGGGCCGCGAGCTGGCGAACCGCCTGCACGAAACCGAGATCCGCTGGTGGGACCGTCAGCTGCAGGAGTACCAGGCGCTGCCGGTATGGCACGACTTCCCGAAGCTGTGGGAAGACGACCTCGTGCGCCGCGGATTGAAGCCGGCGGATTTCCCGTTCTGGCTGATCACCACCAAGAGCATGCAGTACCACTCGGGCGGCAATGCGGCGATCCAGCTGATGGACGAGGTGTCGACCAACTTGCGCGGCCATCGCGCGGTGGTGATCAACGCCGGCACCGCGGAGCGGCTCGGTATCGAGGAGGGCGATGTCGTCGAAGTGGCGTCGGCGATCGGCACCACGCAGGGTCCGGCGATGCCGGTGCAGGGCATCCGCCCCGACACCCTGCTCATCGTCGGCCAGTTCGATCATTGGGCCACGCCGTACGCGAAGGACATGCACGCGCCCAGCCTGAACACGATCGCGCCGATGTCGCTCGAACTGACCGACGCGACCGGGTCCGGCGCCGATGTCGTGCGCGTGAAGATCCAGCGCGTGGCGAGCGCGTGACATGAAGCGCCTGCATGTGCTCGATCGCGATGCGGGTGCCGCGCACGCGCAGTCGCCGCGCGGCATCCGCGACGTCGCCGCGCGCAGCATCGCGGCCGCGCATCGCGCGCCGGCGCTGCAGCGCTGCTGGGTGGTCGAGGAGCATGCGCTGTTCGTCGATGTGGCCGACGTCGGCACCTTCACGTTGATGTGGACACGGACCGACGCGCCGGGCGCGAGCGGTTATCTGTCCGGCGACGGCGTGCTCGCCGATACCGCCGAGCCCGACGTGCTGGCGCTGGCGACGGGGTTCCTGTTCACCGAGGGAGTGATCGACGGCATCGACGACGTGGCCGAGATGGCTGTCTGTCCCGATGCGCCCGACGTGCTGCGCGTGCGGCTGGCGGATCCGTCGCGCGCACGGACGAATCGCCGCGGCGGACTGGTTGCCAGCGCGTGCGGCATCTGCGGCGGCGTCGATCGCGCCAGGCAGCCGGGTGACGGCCTGGCCGCGGTTCCCGACTCGCTGCGCCTGTCCGCCTTCGACCTGCAGCAGATGATGGCGGCGATGGAAAGCCGTCAGTTCATCTTCAACACGACCGGCGGCACGCACGCGGCCGCGCTGTTTTCGGCGCAGCGCGAGGTGATCGCCGCTGCCGAGGACCTCGGCCGCCACAATGCACTCGACAAGGTGATCGGCAGGCGCCTGCTGCGCCGGCAATCGACCCGCGGATGCGGCGTGGCATTGTCGAGCCGCGTCAGCCTCGAGATGATCGTCAAGGCGGCGCGCGCCGGGATCGAACTCGTCGCCGCTGTCTCGGCGCCAACTTCGCTGGCGATCGACACCGCGCAGCGCCTTGGCATCACGCTGTGCGGCTTCGTGCGCAGCGGTCGGATGACCGCTTTCACGCACCCGCACCGGATCACGGCGTCGACGAATCCAGCGCGATGACTTCCGGGTCGCCGTCCGGCCTGTAAAGCCGTTCGACCAACGCCGCGCGGCGGATCAGCACCGCACGCTGGTTGATGTAGCCCTTGTCGGTGATCTCGCCGGCATCGATCGACGGCGGCTCCGCCATCAGCAGCGCGCGTGCCGCATAGCGCGAGCTGCCGCCGCCTTCGTCCGCCAGCCGGCGCAGTCCGCGCGCCACGTGCGTGCGCACGCGCTCATCCTGCAGCACTTGTTCGAGCGGAAGTTCGGCCGGCAGATCGGGACACAGCCCGCGGCACCCCGCCGCGTTGGCGAAGACGAGCAGGGTCACGTCTTCGCGGTCGTGGCCCGCGACGACGATATCCTGCGCGACCGGCGCCAGCAGCACCAGCGCCTTCACCCGCAGTGCGCCGACCGATACCCAGGTGCCGCTCATCAGCTTGAAGTCCTCGGCGATGCGCCCGTCGAATTCGAGCCCATTCGCCGGATCGTCGGGATCGGCGAAGCGCCCGGTGTCGCCGATGCGGTAGAAACCCTCCTCGTCGAAGGCGGCGCGCGACAGGTCGGGACGCTTCCAGTAGCCCGGTGTCACATTCGGCCCGCGCACGCGCATTTCGAGCTTGGCGCCGTAGGGCACCAGCTTGATCTCGGTGCCCGGCGCCGGCAGCCCGATCACGCCGGCGCGTTCGAGTTCGAAGTGCGCCGAAGTCGCCATCGGCGCGGTCTCGGTCGAACCCCAGGCCGAGGTCATCATCACGCGCTTTCCCGTCTCCTGCGCGCTCAATTGCTCGAGCTGATCCCACAGGTTCTGCGGCAGCGCCGCGGCGGCGTAGAAGATCAGCTTCAGCGAGCGGAAGAAGCTGCGGCGCAGGGCCGCATCGCGCGCCAGGTGCGGAATCAGCATGTCGTAGCCGCGCGGCACGTTGAAGTAGATCGTCGGTGACACGTCGCGCAGGTTGGCGACCGTGCGATCGATCAGGCCGGGCGCCGGCTTGCCGTCGTCGATGTAGAGCGAGCCGCCGTGCGCGAGCACCATGTTGAAGTTGTGGTTGGCGCCGAAGGTGTGGCTCCACGGCAGCCAGTCGACGATCACCGGCGGCTCCTCGTCGAGGAAGTGCCACAGCTGCGCGATCGCCTGCTGGTTCGAGCACAGCATGCGCTGCGTGTTGATCACCCCCTTCGGCTCGCCGGTGGAGCCCGACGTGAACAGCAGCTTTGCAACCGTGTTCGGCGTGACCGCCGCGAACGCGCGGTCGACGTCGGCGCCCGCCGCGCCTTCGCGCAGCGCCGCGAACGCGGTGCTCGGCAGGCCATCGACGTGGCCGCTGCCGAGCACGACTTCGGCGCCGCGCAGTTCGAGCGCGCGCAGCGCGGCTGCGAATCGCGCGCCGTCGCCGGCGTAGACGATTCCGGGGTCGAGCTGCGTGAAGATGCTGCGCAGCTTGCGGAAGTCCTTCGACATCAGCGAGTACGCGGGCGAAATCGGCGCCACCGGCACGCCGACGTGCATCGCGGCCAGCGTCAGCAGCGCGTGGTCGATGCTGTTGTCCGACAGGATCGCCAGCGGCCGGTTCACCGATAGTCCGCGCGCCAGCAGCGCGGCGCCGATGCGGCGGACGGTTGCAAGCACTTCGCCATAGCCGAGCCTGCGCCAGCCGTCGCCCGCGCGCTCGGCGAGAAAGGTCCGCTGCGGCGCCTCGTTCGCCCAGGGCAGCAGGAACTCGCCCACGCAGCGGGCATAGGGCTGCAGTGGCTGCGGCGAACGCAGCACGCTGCTGCCGTCACTGCGCCGTTCCACTTCGACCGCTGCAGGCGCCAGGCGCAGCTTTGCCACCGGAGGTTTCATCAGTGCTCCCTATCCGCGCGGCCGATCCGGACCGCGCTTGAACAGCCGCCGCAGTATGCCGCGCAGCCACGTGTGTGCCGCGTCGCCGGTCACCGACTGATGCCAGAGCATGCGCACGTCGTACTCGGGCGCCAGATCCGGCAGTTCCCACACGCGCACGCGGTAGCGCGGCGCGAGCGACTTCGCATACATCAGCGGCACCAGTGCGAGCAGATCGGTGCGCGCAACGATCTCGGGCAATGCGCCGTAGTGTCGCGCGCGCAGCACCGCGCGCTCGTTCAGCTTCAGTCGCTTCAGCATCAGCTCGACGCTGCCGTGAAAGGTCGCGGTCGGCGCCGCGACTGCCAGCGCCGCGCCCGACAACTGCCGCGCGTTCAGCGCGCGTCCGGGACGGCCGGTCGCCGGCTTCCATCCGGGCGACGTGATCGCGACGTAACGCTCTGCGAACAGCGTTTCGCTCGCGATGCCGCTGTGCGCGGGCTGCAGGATGCCGACCGCGAGGTCGATGTCGCGCGCCTCGAGCGCGGCGGCGACACGCTCCGCCGGCACTGCGACGTTGGCGATCTGGCTGCCGGGCGCCTCGCGGCGGAGCGCCTCGGCCAGCGCGGGCAGGAACAGGATCTCGCCGAGGTCCGACAGCGACAGGCGCCAGTGCGCGCGGCTGGTGGCGGCATCGAACGCCTCGGCGCTCTGCACCGTCGATTCGAGTGCCTGCAGCTGGGCGATCACCGCGGGCGCGATGCGCTGCGCGGTGCGCGTCGGATGCAGCCCGCGCGGCGAGCGCACGAACAGCTCGTCGCCGAAGAATTCGCGCAGGCGCGCCAGCGCGTTGCTGGTCGCCGGCTGCGACAGCGCGAGCTGGCGCCCCGCCTCCGTCACGGAGCCGGTGCGATAAACCGCGCCCAGCACCCGCAGCAGGTTCAGGTCGAGATGGCGAAAACTGCGCTTCGGCATCCTCATCCACTCCGTCAATGCGGCGCATTCTGACAATCAATTGGACGAATGGGTAGATCCGGCCTAGAGTCGCGTGAGATCGGGGAGGCCGAGGGTGAGGCCGCCGCCGCGGCACCCGCCAGGGAGGCGACTCCGTGCTTCAAATCATGCTCCAGGGCCGCGGCGGCCAAGGCGCGCAGACCGCCGGCAACCTGCTGGCCATGGCGTTCTTCGCCGAAGGCCGGCAGGTGCAGGCCTTCTCCAGCTACGGCGGTGCACGACGGGGCACGCCGGTCAACTCATTCATTCGCGTCGACGACAAGCCGATCCGCGTGCGCTGCGACATCGAGAAGGCGGACGCAATCCTCTGCTTCGATGCGAGCCTCCTCGAGGGCAGGCTGCTCGCCACCGCGCGCCCCGACACGCTGATCGTCGTCAATTCGGCGCGGTCGTCCGCCGATTACGCGCGCCTGCTGCCGGGCTATCGCGTGATCCCCGTCGACGGGATCGGTATCTCGCGCCGCAACGGGCTGGGACGCATCGTCAACTCCGCGCTGCTGGGCGGCTTTGCGCGCGCGATCGAGGCGCCGGCGCTCGACGCGCTGACCCGCACGCTGACCGAGGAGGCGCCCAAGCTGCACGACGAGAACATCGCCGCCTGCGAGGAAGGCTACCGCTGGGTCGATGCGCAGATGCAGAAGGTGGCCGCATGAATGCACCCGTCCCACCGATCTGGACCACCGGCTCGACCGAGGTCTTCAAGACCGGCACCTGGCGCGCCGCGCTGCCGCAGCACATCCGCGCGCCGTCGCCGTGCCACCAGGCGTGCCCGGTCAACGGCGATATCGCCGAATGGATCGGCCGCGCGCGTGCGAGGGACTTCCGCGGCGCGTGGGAAATCCTGACGCGCCACAACCCGTTTCCCGCGATCGCCGGCCGCATCTGTCATCACCCCTGCGAGGCCGCGTGCAACCGCTCCGGATTCGACCAGTCGCTGGCGATCTGCAAGCTCGAGCGATTCGTCGGTGACGTCGCGCTCGCCGAGGGTTGGTCGTACGAAAAGCCCGCCGAGCAGCGCACCGAACGCATCGCCGTCGTCGGCGGCGGTCCGTCGGGACTGTCGGCCGCGTTCCAGCTTGCGCGGCGCGGTTACCGGGTCACGCTGATCGAGTCGCAGCCGGAGCTCGGCGGCCTGATGCGCTACGGCATCCCGCCGTACCGGCTCGCGCGCAGCGTGCTCGACGGCGAGATCTCGCGCATCGTGACACTCGGCGTCGACGTGCGTTGCGGGCAGGCGCTCGAATCGCCCGCCGACCTGGAGAAGTTGCGGAAGGAATTCGACGCGGTCTATCTGGCGATCGGCGCGCGCCGGCAGAAGCGGCTGAAGCAACTCGATTACGCGCAGCCGTGGGTGATGGACGGCGCCGACTATCTGGCGCGTTCGAGCCGCGGCGAGAAGCCGGCGCTCGGCCGTCGCGTGGTCGTGATCGGCGGCGGCAGTGCCGCGCTCGACGCGGCGCGCAGCGCTCGCCGCGCTGGCCACGAGGTGACGATCCTCGCGCTCGAGAAGGTCGCGCAGATGCCGGCACAGCGAGAGGAGATCGAGGAGGCGGTCGAGGAAGGCATCGTGCTCGTGACCGGCTCGATGCTGACCGGCGTCGTGCCGCTCGACGGGCGTGGCCTGCGGCTGAACTGCGTGCGCGTGCGCTTCGAAGCTGGCACGCAGCGCGGCCAGTTCACCGTGACGCCGATCGCGGACAGCGAGTTCGCGCTCGAGGCCGATGCGATCGTGCCGTCGATCGGCCAGGACCCCGATCTTGCGCCGCTGCAAACGCTCGAGGCCGCCGGCGCGCTGCTGCAAGTCGACGCGCTGCAGGCGACCAGCGCCGGGCGCGTTTATGCCGGTGGCGACTTGACGAGCATGGCGCGCTTCGTGACCGAGGCGATCGGCATGGGCAAGCGCGCGGCGCTGGAGATCGACCGCACGCTGCGCGCGCGCGCTGCCGGCGCTGCGGCGGACGGAGAAGCCGTCGTCAAGCTCGGCAACATCGCGACCGCCTATTACCCGAAGCAGGCGCGCCCGGTCGAGCGTCACCTCGACGCCGAGCAGCGGCTGGAGAGCGCGCTCGAGGTGCAGATCGGTTTCGACCTCGACGTCGCGCTGGCGGAGACGGAGCGCTGCTTCTCCTGCGGCACCTGCATCTTCTGCGACAACTGCGTCAATTACTGCCCCGATCTCGCGGTCAAGCGGCGCGAAGACGCGGCCGGCTACCTGGTGCTGACCGACTACTGCAAGGGCTGCGGACTGTGCGTGAAGGAATGCCCGACCGGTTCGATGAAGATGATTGAAGAGCTGCGATGAGGGAGATCCGATGAACGCGCCCGACAGGATCGGCGTCGATCGCCCGGTGCTGATGACGGGCAACCACGCGTTCGCGTGGGCGGCCAGGCTGGCGCGGCCGCAGGTGGTGCCGGTGTATCCGATCACGCCGCAGACGCCGGTGATGGAGAAGCTGACCGAATTCCAGGCCGACGGCGAGTTCGACGCCGAGATCCTCACGCCGGAATCCGAGCACTCCGTGATGGCGGCATGCATCCCCGCGTCGCTCGCCGGCGTGCGCGTGTTCACCGCGACCGCATCGCAGGGCCTGCTGCTGATGCACGAGCTGCTGCACTACGCGGCCGGCGCGCGCGCGCCGATCGTGATGGCGAACATCAACCGCACGGTGGCGTCGCCGTGGGCGTTCTGGCCCGACCAGACCGACAGCCTCGCACAGCGCGACACCGGCTGGATCCAGTTCTATTCGGAGAGCGCGCAGGAATCGCTCGACACGACGATCGAGGCGTTCCGTGTCGCCGAGCGCGTGCTGCTGCCGGCGATGATCAGCCACGACGCGTTCTACATCTCGCACGCGCTCGAGCCGGTCGCGATACCGCCCCAGGAGCTCGTCGACCGCTTCCTGCCGCCGTACCAGCCCGCGCACCGGCTCGACACCGCCCGGCCCGAGTCGTGGGGCAACGTCGTCACGCAGGACATGTTCTATCGCCACCGGCAGGATCTGGAGTCCGCGATGGCGCAAGTGCCGGCGCTGGTCGACGACATCGACCGCGACTGGGCGCAACTGACCGGGCGCAGCTATGGCGGCGCGCTGGAACGCTACCGCTGCGACGGCGCGCAGACCGTGATCGTCACCATGGGCCGCATGTGCGGCACCGCGCGCGACGCGGTCGACGCGCTGCGCGACGCGGGCGAGGCGGTCGGCCTGCTCAAGGTCCGGTTGTTCCGCCCGCTGCCGGTGCAGGCGCTGCGCGCAGCGCTCGCCGGCGTGCCCGAAGTGCTGGTGCTCGACCGCAACCACTCGCCCGGCGCTGGCGGCGTGCTGCATCAGGAACTGCGCGCCGCGCTGTACGGCCTGCCGGACGCGCCGCGCGTGCACGGCTTTCTGGCCGGCGTCGGAGGAGTAAACGTGCCGCCGGAGAAGGTCGCGGAGTTCGTGCGCAACGCGCGTGCCGCGCAGCCGCAGGCGCAATCGGTCTGGGTGAGGTAACGCGATGATCAAGCTCGAACTTCACGACGAACCGATGCTTTGCGCCGGCCATGCCGCTTGCCCCGGCTGCATCGATGCGCTATCGGTGCGCCATGTACTCGCCACGCTGGGCCCGGACACGATGGCCGTCGTGCCGCCTTCGTGCATGGCGATCATCGCCGGGCCGCAGCC
>JBAIYN010000676.1:0-6372 GCA_037915775.1 Burkholderiales bacterium
GTGCCCCTGACGCTGCTGCGTGGTGCGGAGGTGCTGGACGTGACGCTGAAGTCGGTCGACCGCGCGGCCTATTTCCGCCAACCGGCGCGGCAGTGACTCGCCCCTCTGCAATGCGCGGCGGGATTGCATTGCACTTGCCGACCACGCGAGGGCGCGGCAGTGTCGAATGACGTATCTTGGGCAGCCGATCGAGGAGAAGAGTGATGCGCTACATCATGACACTCACACTCGCGGCCGCCGCCTTGCTGCTCGGCGCCTGCACGACGTCTGCGCCTCCCCCGAGCCGCTCCGCGCTGGAGCAGCAGGTCGCCGACACCGAGCGGGCGTTTGCAAAGACGATGGCTGATCGGGATCACGCCGCGTTCACGTCCTTCCTGTCCGAGGAAGCCGTGTTCTTCAGCGGCGAGGCGCCGTTGCGCGGCAAGCAGGCGGTGGCGCAGGCGTGGAAGCGCCTGTATCAATCGCCTGCCGCTCCCTTTTCGTGGCGCCCGCAGACCGTGCAGGTGCTCGACTCGGGAACGCTGGCGCTCAGCACCGGCCCCGTCCTCGATCCGAGCGGCAAGTGCATCGGATCCTTCCTGTCGATCTGGCGCCAGGAAGCGCCCGGCGTCTGGCGCATCGTGTTCGACAAGGGCGGCGCGTGCCCGCCGCAGTAGCGGGCGGACGTCCGGCGTCAGGAACGCTCTGCCCGCCGGAAACTGCGGCTGCTCAGGCGCCGGCGCGTTTCGCCTGCGGCGAATAGAAGTCAGACAGCTGCACGCGCGTGGCCGCCAGCCGGTCCGCCACCAGACCGAGCAGGTAGTGCATCAGCTCGAATCCGAAGGCAGGGTCCTCACGGCACATGGCAAGAAGTTCTGCACCTTCGAAGGCAAGCGCTTCGACCCTGTCGAGGGTGTGCGCCTGGAACTGCTTGCCACGGCCGGGAAGCAGCGCCGACCATCCGAATTCATCGCCAGGACCGACGATGTGCACGCGCAACGCCGGGCCAGGTCCCGCAAGTTCAAGCGCGACGTGCCCCGACTCGACCACGTAGAACAGCGAGCTCGCATCTCCCTCGCGGAAGATCGTCTTCCCGGGCTCGAAACACAGCCGGCGCGCCAGCGTGCGCAGCTTGTCGATGTTCTGAGTCCGCAACTGGCGAAACAGCGGCAGGTTGTCGACGCTGCTCATGCTTGCATCAGCGCTCATGGCGGCCTCCTCTCGACGCTCGCGATCCATACTTTAGTCCGCGCGGAGCGCCGCGCAAGCCCGCATTGCGGGCCGGGCCAGGCGCTACGATGATTTCTCCGACCCGGGAGCCACGACATGATTCTCGAGATTGCCGACATCCGCATCCAGCCCGGCCAGCAGGCGGCCTTCGACGAAGCGATCCAACGCGGCGTGACCAGCGTAATTTCCAAGGCGAAGGGGTTTCGCGGCTACAAGATCAACAAGGGCATCGAATCGCCCGAGCGCTACCTCTTGATGATCTTCTGGGACACGATGGAAAACCACACGATCGACTTTCGCCAGTCGCCGGCATTCAGCGCATGGCGAGCAATCGTCGGCCCCTTCTTCGCGCAACCGCCGCAGGTCGAACATTTCACGCTGCTGGCGAAATCCTAGGAGTGAGCCATGCCGAAAGCCGCATTGATCGTCGGCGCGGGGAGCGGCATCAGCGCCGCGTTTGCGCGCCGGCTGGCGAGCGAGGGGTATGCGGTCGCGCTGGCCTCGCGGCATGCGGCCGCGCGCACCGGGGAGGTACCGGGCGCACGGCGAATTGCCTGCGATGCAACCGACGCGGCCGACGTGGAAAGGCTGTTCGTGCAGTTGGATGCCGAATTGCCGCCGCTGGACGTGGTCCTCTACAACCCGAGCCATCGCGCGCGCGGGCCGATCACCGACCTGGCCGCCGACGAGGTTCGGCGCGGCCTCGAGGTCACCGCTTTCGGCGCCTTCCTGGTCGCGCAGCAGGCGGCGCGGCGGATGCTGGCGCGCGGCAGCGGATGCCTGCTGTTCACCGGCGCCTCGGCGAGCGTGAAGGGCTATCCGCGCTCGGCGTCGTTCGCGATGGGCAAGTTCGCACTGCGCGGCCTCGCGCAAAGCCTGGCGCGCGAACTCGCGCCGCAGGGAATTCATGTCGCGCACTTCGTGATCGACGGCGCCGTAAAGGGCCCCGGGCACCCGGACGACGCCGGCTCCGCCGACCGGTTGCTCGATCCCGACGCGATTGCGGCAACCTATCTGCAGATCGTCAACCAGCCGCGCAGCGCATGGACCTGGGAGGTCGAGCTGCGCCCGTGGACGGAGACGTTCTAGCGCCGCTACATCTGTTTGAACAGATGCGTGTAGTTGCGGCTGACTTCGAGCTTTTCCGGGTGATTCTTCAGTTGCACCAGCTGGCGGCCGCGAAAGTCGCGCGTGATGCCGGCAACCGCCTTGATGTTCACGATCGTCGAGCGATGGATCTGCCAGAACTGCGCCGGGTCGAGCTCCTCGACCAGTTCCTTGATCGGTTTGCGGATCAGCGCCTCGTAGGTCTCCGTCTGAACCCGTGTGTACTTCTCGTCTGACGTGAAGAACAGCACGTCCGCCACCGGGATCATGCGCAGCTGCTGCCCCATCGAAGCCTGGATCCATTGCAGGTGCTGCGGCTCACTTGCCGAGGCCGTGCCTGACGTCGCCATGCCGTCGAGCTGCGTCGCCAGCCGGGCCAGCAGCGCGCTCAGATCCGCCGGCTTTTCGCCGAGCCGCTTGCGCAGCCGCGCTACCGTCAGTTCGAGCCGCTCGCGGTCGGCCGGCTTGAGCACGTAGTCGACCGCCCCCTGTTCAAACGCCTCGACCGCGTATTCGCTGTACGCGGTGATGAACACGATGTGGCAGGCATCGCCGATCTCGCGCGCGGCCTCGACGCCGGTCATGCCGGGCATGCGGATGTCGAGGAAAGCCAGATCGGGGCGGAACTCGCGCACCGCATCGATTGCCTCCCGGCCGTTCTTCGCTTCAGCGACAATCTCGAGGTCGGGCCAGACTTCGCTCAGGCGCGCGCGCAGCTGCTCGCGCATCAGGCGCTCGTCGTCGGCAATGATGGCCCGGGTCATGCGCGGATTCTAAGAGCCGAGCCGGCGGTCAGGCCGGCTGCGTCGCAGGCGCCGCCGCAGTCTGGTCGGCGACGTCGATCGAATACGGCACCTCGATCGTCGCGATCGTGCCGGATGGCGTGTTGGCCTCGATGCTCAGCTTGGCAGCGCCGGCGTATAGGGCGGCGAGGCGCTCGTACAGGTTCGACAGGCCGACCCCGGTGCCGGGCTTGGTGCCAACGGCGAAACCGAGGCCCGTGTCCGCCACCGTCACCCGCAGGTTCCCGTTGGCGATGTCGGCGCTGATGGTGAGCGTGCCGCCTTCGGCCTTCGGCTCCAGGCCATGCTTGATCGAGTTCTCCACCAGCGACTGCAGCATCATCGGCGGGAACTTCGCCGACGCAAGTCCCTGCGGCACCGTAATCGCGTACTGCAGCCGGTCGTCCATGCGAACCTTCAGGATCTCCAGGTACGCCCGGCACAGCGCGATCTCCTTGCCGAGCGTCGTCGAACCTTCGCGCATCTGCGGCAGCGCAGCCCGCAGATACTGGATCAGGTTCTTCTGCATCGTCGATGCGCGCGCCGGGTCGGTTTCGATCAGGTAGTCGACCGACGCCAGCGTGTTGAACAGGAAGTGCGGCTCGACCTGCGCCTGCATCATCTTCAGCTGCGCTTCGGCCAGTTGCCGCTTCAGACTTTCCTCGGCCGCGGTCGCCGTCGCGGCCTGTGCGCGCGTTTCCGCCTTGCGCTTCGAACCGAGCACGACCTTCACGATGATCATCGTCGTGATCAGCAGCAGGATGAACGTCATGATCCAGTCGCTGCGATGCTGCTGGTAGGCGCGGGCGCGCTTGGCCACCTGGCGGTTGATCTGTTCGCTGACGATCTGCTCGACCTGTGCGCGCGCCGCCTCGACTGCCGCCGCGGCCTTCTCCGCGTCGTGCAGGGCCTGCGGCGGAATCGTGACGCCGTCAGCAGTTGCCGGGCCGCCGCCGGCCGCTGCCGCGGCCGAGTCCTCGATCCGGACCCCCTTGCCGTCGATGACGACCGCTACGCGCTTGCCGTCCTTTTCGGTCAGGATGCGCACCCCCTTGCTGTCGACGTCGACGTTGGCCGCACCCTTCGGCCCGGCCTTGGATCCCGCCTTCTTCGCGTTTCCGTCGGGCGGTGCTGGAGGGACAGGAGGAACCGGCGCCGCCGGCGGCGCAATCTTGATGCCGTCGGGGGCTACCGATACGACCACGTTGACGCGGTCGCTCGGATCGCCCTTCTCGATCACGAGGGCCGGCGAGCGCTCCAGGAAGAGCGAGGTGGCGATCCCGCCCAGGATCAGCAGCAGGATCGACAGCAGAAAGAACTTGCCCCACCCGATGCGCGCCAGCCAGTCGCCGAATCGCGTCGCACCACGTTTGACGCCTGGCGTGTGGGAACGTGCGAGGTCCGCCGCTCCGGCCGCGAGTCGCCCGAGCGCCTCGCGCGCACTTGCCACGTTGTCTCGCGCCGGTTCCGGCGGCTGGTTGCTGGGATCAGTCATCTCGCTGTTTCTACATCAGTCGTGCGCGGCGATTATCTGCCGCTGGCGCCGCTGCCGACACAACATCGTCGGCGGGCCACGAGGCGAAATGTAAGGATGCGCGCCCCTCGGGGACGAGCACAGCGCGATGAAATGCAGAAAACCGGGCCTGGAATGCAGCGGCTGCGCTCCAGGAGGAGCCAACCGCTCAACTGATCCCGGCCGCCCGCAATATGAGCGACGCAAGCAGAAGCAGCCAGCCGGCGGCCGAAAGGCGATCGGCCCAGGGGTGCGCACTGCGCATCTTCTCGACCTCGCGCAGCAGGTCCTCGCGCGATTTGGCGCCGGGGTCCGCGCGAACGATCGCCCGAACGAAAGGGAACTGCGTCATCAGCGACAGCATCAGGCAGGCAACCCCGGCGTCGCCGAGGCCATGCGCGAACCGGCCCGCGTCGAAGTCGACCAACGCAAGCGCGCCCATCAGTGCGCTGAAGTAGAAGAACACGTTGCGCCACGTGCGCTCGTGCGTCGATTCTTTCGGTGGAATGGACATGTTCACGTCTTGCAGTCCGCGATTTCCATATGGCGGCCGGGCGACGTAAATCAACCCACGCCGTGCCACCCCGGTACGCGCGACCGATGACATTGTTGCGCCAGCCGCGACTGCTAGGATGACCCGCAGCATCTCAGACGCCAGAGGACTCGCATGAAGTTCACTCCCTGGGAAAACCCGATGGGGACGGCCGGCTTCGAGTTCATCGAATACGCGGCGCCCGACCCCGCCGCGCTCGGCCGCCTGTTCGAGCAGATGGGCTTTGCAGCGGTCGCGCGTCATCGGCACAAGAACGTGACCCTGTACCGACAGGGCGAAGTCAATTTCATCATCAACGCCGAGCCCGATTCCTTCGCGCAGCGCTTCGCGCGCCTGCACGGGCCGTCGATCTGCGCGATCGCCTTTCGGGTCCAGGACGCCGCCTTTGCCTACAGACGCGCGCTCGAACTCGGTGCGTGGGGCTTTGACTCACGGTCAGGGCCGATGGAACTGAACATTCCCGCGATCAAGGGCATTGGCGACAGCCTGATCTATTTCGTCGATCGCTGGCGCGGCAAGGGCGGCAGCGCGGGCGCGATCGGAGACATCAGCATCTATGACGTCGACTTCGTCGCGCTCCCCGGCGCAGAAGCCGCGCCGCGCGGCTACGGACTCACCCACATCGACCACCTGACGCACAACGTGCATCGGGGCCGGATGAAGGAGTGGGCAGAGTTCTATGAGCGGCTGTTCAACTTCAGGGAGGTGCGCTACTTCGATATCGAGGGCAAGCTGACCGGCCTGAAGAGCAAGGCCATGACGAGCCCCTGCGGCAGGATCCGCATACCGATCAACGAAAGTTCGGACGACCGGAGCCAGATCGCCGAATACCTGGACCTGTATCACGGCGAGGGCATCCAGCATGTCGCGCTGGCAACCGACGACATCTACCGCACGGTGGAAGCGATGCGAGCCGGAGGCGTGCTGTTCCAGGACACGATCGATGCCTACTACGACCTCGTCGACCAGCGGCTCCCAGATCACGGCGAGCGGCTGGGGGACCTGCGCCGCCTGCGCATCCTGATCGACGGCGCGACCCATCAGGGGGCACCGAACGAACTGCTGCTGCAGATCTTCACCCAGACCGTGATCGGGCCGATCTTCTTCGAGATCATCCAGCGCAAGGGTGACGAGGGCTTCGGCGAAGGCAATTTCCGCGCACTGTTCGAATCGATCGAACTCGATCAGATCCGCCGCGGCGTGCTGCC
>JBAIYN010000364.1:0-1776 GCA_037915775.1 Burkholderiales bacterium
CAAGTCGGATCTCTCGTTAGGCATCACAAAGGTCCGCTTCGGGTCGTGCAGCGACGGTCGCTGACCGGCCTATACCGTTGAAAAACTCGACATTGCAGCGACCTTCGCGGGCGAAGTGATCGGGTTATGCGGCGTTAATCAGGGATTGGGTACCGTTTCGTTCGCTCAACTGGGAAGCGGTCTGCTTTAGGCGGTCGAAATTCCCACTCTTCCGCCCATCGGCATCAACCATCTCGCCAACCGTCGCAGATTCTGTGCCGCCGCTGCCAGCAGAAACTCGTCGCGCGCCCCGCTCAGCCCGCGCAAGCGCAGGCGCGTCAGCTTCAGGACGCGCTTGAGATGGGCGAAGAGTATCTCGACCTTCTTGCGCTGCTTGCGCGATCGCGCGTAGGCATCCGTCTTTGCGACCTCGCGGGCGACATCACGCGCGGATTCGTGAATGCTGCGCGCGATCTTCCGTCGCGGCGCATTCGGACAACACCGCGGCTTCACCGGGCATTTGCTGCACGCGGCCTGGCTGGCGTGATAGATGATGGTGTTGGCCTTGGTGATGTGCGTTCGATGACGCTTGAAGGCCCGCCATTCGCTGCGCAGCGGCTTCCCCTCTGGACAGCGATACTCGTTGGCCTGTTCGTCCCACCGGAAGTCGCCGCTCGATAGCGTATCGTCGTTGCGCTGGGACTTGTCCCACACCGGGACATGCGGCGCGATAGCTTTATCGTTCACCATCCAGCCTAGGAAGTCGGCTGCCCCGTAGGCCATGTCGCCGATCAGGCGCTCGGGCTTGAGGTCGAATCGTTGCTCCACCCGCTCGATCATCGTCTTCGTCGCGGTGATCTCCGCGGGTCGCCACGCGGGCGTCGCCTCGGCATCAACGATAATTCCTGCTTGCACGTCCACAAGGTAGTCGGTCGAATAGGCGTAGAACGCCGGGCCGCCCACGGCCGTCCACCGCGCCGCGGGGTCCGTCGGCGAGATCGAAGCCGCCGGGGTGCTGGGCTCGCCTTGCGCATCGAGCACGGCCAAATACTCGCGGACCGCACGGCTGGCGTGGCTCGGATCACGCAGGTCCGCTACTTCCTCACGCACCATGCTGCGGCTGCGATTGGCGTCCGCCTCGATCAAGCTGGCGTCGACCGCGAAGCCTTCCCCACCAACTAGGCCTGCTTTCATGCAGCGCTCGACGACGTTCTCGAAGACCAGCCGAAACACATCGCTTTCACGGAAACGACCGTGCCGATTCTTCGAGAACGTTGAATGATCCGGGACCGGCTCCTTAAGTCCCAAGCGGCAGAACCACCGATAGGCCAGGTTCAGATGGACCTCTTCGCACAGCCGTCGCTCGGACCGAATGCCGAAGCTGTAGCCGATGAGCAGCATCCGAATCATCAGCTCAGGGTCGATCGATGGGCGACCAGTGGCGCTGTAGAACGGGGCGAGCTGGCGCCGCAGTTCGCTCAGGTCCAAGCAGCGATCAATTCCGCGCAGCAAGTGATCGGCAGGAACGTGTTCATCCAGGCTGAACGCGTAGAACAACTGCTCCTGCCCACCCGACCGCTGCCCCATCATTGCCGTCGCCCCTCTCGGATACCGATTGCCTAAAGCATAGGCAGCGAGGGGCCACCCGCAAGGAGTTTTTCAACGGTATAGGCTGCGGATTCAACTGATGGATGCAACACACTAGGCGCCTACGCCGGCGCGAGGAGTGTTGCAAATGAAGCAAAGGCCGCGGATCTACTATTCGGCAAGCCAACGAACGGTCAGTCATCTGGGACC
>JBAIYN010000344.1:0-3088 GCA_037915775.1 Burkholderiales bacterium
GGGTACTTTGCTGATACCGAGGATCCGACGGCTCCGCCGCCTAGTTTGAAGCGAACGAGCGCAATTCTTGCGCGCCACAATGGCGAAGCCGTCGGCACGGCGACGGTCGTCATCGATTCTCCAGCAGGTCTGCATGTGGACGAGGTATACGGTGACTACATAGGACCGCTCCGTGCGCAGGGGCGCCGACTCAGCGAATTGGTGCGCCTAGCTGTGGGGCATCAACACGAGACGGATTCGCGCAAGACGCTTGCCGCGCTATTCAACGCCGCGCACGGCATCGGGATCGCCAACCGACTCGATGACGTATTCATCGAAGTCAATCCGCGCCACGTCGGCTTCTACCGTCGTGCTTTGTGCTTCGAGGTGGTGGGCGAAGAACGGCGTTGTCCGCGCGTGAACGCTCCATCGGTGTTGCTGAAAATGTCCGTCAACGATCTCACGCGCAAGATCGATTCGCTTGCGCGCGCGCTTGCTCAGTTCCCGCTGGAGCACGTTTACTAGTCATTGAAAGTCTTGCGGCGTCGCGTCGCCGTTGGATCATTGATCCGGCGACCGTTTTTGCATTAACTCCCCATTGCCTATAAGCAGCCTCGCCAGCGCCTCACTCGGCGACTCGCCTAGCGCAACGCGGGCGTAACTCCGAATAGCCGACTCCGCTCAACAGCAGCTCGACCCGACGCAGGTCTTTGGCGCACTTGCGCTGCCGGTAGGCGCGGACGCTCTTCTTGATGCGCTGCAGATTTGCCTTGCGGGTCGGACGCGCATATCGCGCGAGCCAACCTTCGCCCATAGTTTCGAGATCCTTCATCGAAAGATCGTGCTGGACGTTCTGGAACCGGGGAGCGAGCCGAAAGCCAGCAACTCCGGCGCAGTAAGTCAGCTAGTCGTATATCCGGGCAACTGCGTTGGTCGGCCCGAATTCTTGCCATCGATGCCGTGTAGATCCTTTGCAGGTGCACTCTTCCCCGGTTCTAAGCAGGTGGTAGGTGACAGGTGCTAGGCGTCGGGTCTCGGGTGTCAGCTGGCGATCCTCTCCAGTCGATCGACGGCGAGGTAGTGAAGGAATTCCGGCAACGGTTCCGGCCGTTGGCCGGTCCACACGGCGACTTCGATCCGATGGGGTGATGCGACAACAGGCTCAGTCGAACATTCCGGCGGCGCGCGAAAGAGCTCCCGACAAGCAAAACCTCAACCGCTCGCGCTCGGAGTGTCGCCTCTGCGCCTCCCAGCCATCCGGTCCACCAGCGGGCTGCCGATACTGACCAGCCAGCTCAGGACCGAGTACTTGACGACCTTGCCGGCGAACAGTGCAACGAACACGGCGAGCGGGTTCAGATGCGTGCTCGCGGCGATCACGAGCGCCGGCGTCTGCGGCATCGGTGCGGCAGCAACGGCGGCCAGTGCAGCGACGCCGTAGTCCCGGATCGCCTGCACGACTCTTTGCCACGTCGGTGACCCCGTCAGTTCCGGAAAGGCCGCGTACAGCTGCGCCCAGCCGAGATGCTCGAATCCGGCGATCATCACGATCGCGCCGAGCGCGCCGCCGAGCGATGAGAAGACGACCAGGGATTTCCAGCGGTGCGGCGTCAGCCACAGTGCGGCGATCAGCACCGCGGAATACGGTGCGCTGGCGGTGAGGGTAAGGCCAAACGCAATCGCGCCGGCCAGCGGTCCATACCAGCGGCTGTTGGTCGTGAGCGCCAGCCAATGCAGCGCGCGGTCGACCCAGCGCCGGCGTGGCTGCCGCTTTTCTGCGACGGTCATGCGCGGTCGGGTTGCGGAACGCCGCTATCGGGTCGCATCGCGCGCCTCGATCGCCTTGGCCAGCCGAGCTTCGGCGTCGGCCACTGCCTGTTCGAGCACCCGTACGCGCTCTTCGTAGGCAGGTGACTTGCGCGTGATCCCCTTCCTTGCGGTCTGGATGTAATCGCCTTCGCGCAGTTCCCGCCCCTGTTCGAGTTTTGCGCGAGCTTCCGCGACAGCGCGCTCCGCGTCGGCGACGGCGGCGTCCTTTTGCGTGCGGTCTGCCGGCTGTTTGCCCGTTACAGCGCCCGTCGTCGCCGGCTCGATCTTCTTCGGCAGCGGCGGGGGCGGCGGGGCGGGCTCGAACTCGCGCTTGTCCAGGATCGTCGCGCCCGGCGGCGGCCGATCCGTGAAGGCGATCGATCCGTCCTTCAGGCGCACCTTGTAGATCACGTCCGCCAGGACCGACGGCGAGAGCAGAACGGCGAGCAGCGTCGCGCATAGGGCTGCAGGGAGGGTGCGCGGCATCGGGAACCTCTTTTCGGTGCGGATCACGCAACGTTCAACGTAGTCGCGTGCAACCGCGCTGACAAGTGGATCGGCGGCGACCACTCGACGCAATTTCGACCCAGGTCAAGTGGCGGTGGGTCGCTAGAATCGCTTGCATGTTTGCGCCGTTCGTCCATCTGCGACTGCACTCGGAGTTTTCGGTCGTCGATGGCCTGGTGCGGGTCGACGACGCGGTCAAGGCCGCCGCCGGCGACGATCAGGGCGCGTTGGCGCTCACCGACAGCGCGAATCTTTTCGGCGCGGTGCGTTTCTACAAGGCGGCACGCGCCAAGGGTGTCAAGCCGATTCTCGGCTGCGACCTGTGGGTCAGCAATGACGCCGACCGCGACCATCCGTACCGGCTGCTCGTGCTGGTACAGGACCACGGCGGGTATCTGAATCTGTGCGAGCTGCTGTCGCGCGCATGGCTCGAGAACCAGCATCGCAATCGCGCGGAAGTCCGCACCGAGTGGCTCGGCGGTGCGGCGACGCGCGGGCTGATCGCGCTGTCGGGCGGGGTCCAGGGCGAGGTCGGTGCGCATCTGCTGGCGGGCAATAGGGAAGCCGCGCGGACGACCGCGCAAAGGCTGGCGGAGGCCTTTCCGCGCCGTTTCTACCTGGAGTTGCAGCGTGCCGGCCGCAGTGGCGACGACGAATGCACGGCCGCGTCGCTTCCGCTCGCGGTCGAACTGCAGCTGCCCGTCGTCGCCACGCACCCGGTTCAGTTCATCGCGCGGGATGAATTCCGTGCGCACGAGGCGCGTGTATGCATCGCCGATGGCTACACGCTCGC
>JBAIYN010000287.1:0-5153 GCA_037915775.1 Burkholderiales bacterium
ATGAACCAGATGTTCACCCGCGTCACCTCCCATACGCTCGCCTTGGCGATCGAACACGCGACCATCAGCACGCTCGCCACCGGCGGCGTCTGCTGGCCGATGCCGAGGTTGATCGTGACGATCAGGCCGAAATGCACCGGGTCGATGCCGACGCTCTTCACCAGCGGCATCACCACCGGCACCACGAGGATGATCGCCGCCGCCGAATGCAGGAACATGCCGAGGAACAGGAACAGCACGTTCAGCAGCGCCAGCACGACCCACTTGTTCGACGTGAGTTCCGACGCGGCCTTTGCCAGCGCCTGCGGCGCCTGGATCTCGGACAGGTAGGTGCCGAGCAGCGAACTGGTCGCCACCAGCAGCATCACGATCGCGGTCTGCACTCCGCCTTCGAGCACCGCGCGCCGCAGGTGCCTCAGATCGAGTTCGCGGTAGATCGCGAGGCCGACGAACAGCGCGGCGACGACCGCCAGAGCGGCGCCTTCGGTGGCCGTGACGACGCCGCCGAAGATGCCGCCGAGGATGATCACCGGCAGCAGGAAGGCCCACAGCGCGTCGCGGAACGTCTCCCACACGCGGCGGCCCGAGAACGCTGCCTCGCGCGGCAGGTTGTAGCGGCGTGCGAACCAGTACGCCATGCCCATCAGGCCGAAGCCGCCGATCACGCCCGGCACGATGCCGGCCACGAACAGTTGCACGACCGAGGTCTCCGCCATCACCGCGTACAGGATCATCGGGATCGACGGCGGAATGATCACCGCCAGCGTCGCGGCCGACGACATCACCGCCGCGGCGAGCGGCTTCGGATAGCCCTTCGCTTCCATGCCGGGGATCAGGATCGAGCCGAGTGCCGCGACGTCGGCGACTGCCGAGCCGGAGATCTCGGCGAAGAACATCGACGAGCCGATCGACACGTGCGCCAGTCCGCCGCGGATCCAGCCGAACAGCGCCGAGGCGAACGCGATCAGGCGCTGCGAGATCCCCGACGCATTCATGATCGCGCCGGCGAGGATGAACAGCGGAATCGCCAGCAACGGAAAGTTGGTGGCGCCGTTGTAGACGACGAGCGCGAGGTTGGGCAGCGAATCCAGGCCGTGGCTGGCCACCATCGCGACCACCGCGACGATGCCGAGCGCCACCGCGATCGGCACGTTGATCAGCACCAGTGCCAGCACCGCCACGAAGAGCCAGAACATCGTCATCGTTGCTCTCCGAGCGTCAGTGCAGTCCGTCGGCCAGTGCCGAGCCCGCCGGCCGCACCGGCGCTGAACGCAGCAGTGTCCACAGGTGCATCGCTTCCGCAGCCGCGATCAGCGACGCCGAGATCGGGATCACCGACTGCACGACGCTCATCGGAACCGACGGCAGGCTGACCAGGTAATCGGTCGCCAGCACCGGCAGGATCGTCGCGCCGATCCATGCCAGCAGCACGAAGAACGCGATCACCAGGATCTGGGCCGCGATATTGAACGCGCGCCGCGCCGCCGGCGGCATCTGCTCGATCAGCTCCGGGCAGCTGATGTGCGCGCGCTTGACCGACGCCAGCGCCGATCCGTAGAAGGTCAGCCACGCGAGCAGGATCGATGCGACTTCGTCGTACCAGACCAGCGCGTAGCCGGTGTAGCGGAAAGCGACGCCCGCCGTCACTTCGACCGCGAGCGTCACCATCAGCGCAATCACGACCCACTCGAGGGCGCGCTCGTACCCCCGGCGAATGCCCGCGAACGACATCGCCTATTTGCCCAGCGCGATCGCGCGGTCGATGATCTCCTTGGAGCCGGGCACTTCCTTCGCGAATTCCTCGTACACCGGCTTGCTGGCGGCGATGAATGCATCCTTGTTCGGCGTGTTCACCTGCACCCCGGCGGCCTTGATCTTGCCGAGCAGTTCCTCGTCGTCCTTGGCCGCGCGCTCGTAGACGAAGGCCTGCGTCTCCTTGGCCGTGTCCTCCAGGATCTTGCGCACGTCGGCGGGCAGCGTGGCCCATTTCCTCGCGCCCACCGTCACATAGGCCGGCGTGTACACGTGCCCGGTCAGCGACAGGTACTTCTGCACCTCCTGGAACTTGGCGCTGTAGATCTGCGTGAAAGGATTCTCCTGCCCGTCCATCACACCCGTCTGCAGCGCGGTGAAGACCTCGGAGAACTTCATCGGCGACGGGTTGGCGCCGTAAACCTGGAACATCTTCACGCGCCATTTGCCCTCGGGCACGCGCAGCTTGATGCCCTTCAGGTCGTCCGGCGTGTTGATGGGGCGCTTGTTGTTGGTGATGTGGCGGTAGCCGTTCTCCCACACCGCGATCACCTTCAGGCCCTTGGCTTCGGCGGCCGGCTCGATCTTGGACCAGAACAGTTCCTTCTCGATCCGCTTCATGTGCTCGCGGTCCTTGACCAGGTACGGCATCTCGAACACGCCGAAGATGTCGGCTTCGGACGACATCACCGTCGACGGCAGCGCAATGTCGACCGTGCCGAGCTTGAGCTTCTGCAACAGTTCCTTGTCACCGCCGAGCTGGCTGGAGCCGTAGACGATCACTTTCGCCTTGTCGCCCAGCTTGGCGTTGGCGCGGCGCGCGAACTCCTCCGCCGACGCGGCGAACAGCGAGCCGGGCTCGCCCACATGGCCGAACTTGATCTCGATCTGCGCCCACGCCGACCCGATCACCGAGCAGGCAGCCAGGCCAAGGGCGGCGGCGACCAGCCGCGGGCGGATGCGGAAATTGCGTCTCATCTTCGGTCTCCTCGAAAGTTTCCAGCAAAGTTCGCCGTCTGCGCGGCGTCCGGCTCAATCAGGCGGCCATGCGCGGCGCGGCATCCGCCGCCTTCGCACAGTGGGCCAGGTAATCGAGCGCTGCCTGCGCGCCTCCCTTCTGGTAAGGCACGCCGGCCGCGGCAAAGCCCATTTCCACGCCAGCGAGCGTGCCCGCAAGCGCAAGATCGTTGAAGTCGCCGAGGTGGCCGATGCGGAATACCCAGCCGGCCAGCTTGCCCAGCCCGGTGCCGAGCGACATGTTGAACTTCTCCAGCACGACCTTGCGGAACGCGTCGGCAGAATGGTGCTTGCCGCTTGCATCCTTCGGCATCACCACCGCCGTCAACGACGCGCTGTACTCGGCCGGGTTCAGGCACAGCACCTCCATGCCCCAGGCGCGCACCGCGCGGCGCGTCGCTTCCGCATGGCGCTCGTGGCGTGCGAAGACCTTCGCCAGCCCTTCCTCGAGCAGCATGTCGATCGCCTCGGACAGCCCGTACAGCAGGTTGGTCGCCGGCGTGCTCGGCCAGAAGCCGTTGGCGTTGGCGGCGAGGATTTCGTCCCAGCCCCAGTACGCTCGCGGCAGGCGCGCGCGCTTCGACGCTTCGAGCGCCTTGCTGCTCACAGCGTTGAACGACAGCCCCGGCGGCAGCATCAGTCCCTTCTGCGAACCCGCCACGGTGACGTCCACGCCCCATGCATCGTGCCGGTAATCGATTGACGCGAGCGACGAGATGGTGTCGACCATCAGCAGCGACGGATGCCTCGCCCCATCGATCGCCTGGCGCACCGCTGCGATGTCCGAGGTGACGCCGGTCGAAGTCTCGTTGTGCACCACGCACACCGCCTTGATCTCGTGCTCGCGGTCGCTCTCGAGCCGCGCCTGGATCGCGGCGGCGTCGACGCCGTGGCGCCAGTCGCTCGACAGGAACTCGGGTTGCAGGCCGAGCTTCTCGGCGAGCTTCTTCCACAGCGTGGCGAAGTGGCCGGTCTCGTACATCAGCACGCGGTCGCCGGGCGACAGCGTATTGACGAGCGCCGCTTCCCACGCGCCGGTACCCGACGCCGGGTAGATGATCACCGGCTGCCGCGTCTGGAACACCGTCCTGATGTCGCGCAGCACCTGGAGCCCGAGTTGCTGGAACTCGGGGCCGCGATGATCGATGGTCGGGTGATCGATCGCGCGCAGCACGCGGTCCGGCACGTTGGTCGGTCCGGGAATCTGCAGGAAGTGGCGGCCGGTCGGGTGCGAATTGAGCTTCAGCATGGGTTCCTCGGGGCGAGGTCGCTTGCAGGCGCTGCCGAGGGAGCGTAGCCTTTTGGTATACAAAACGCAAGCAAACGCGAGCTCGACGTACTCTCTCCTCAGGGAAGTTCCGTCCAGGCGTCGCAGTTTGGTATACCAATGCGCAACAACGCCGGCGTCGTTCCGCTCGACGGGGAAGTCCTGCACACCGCTGTGGCGCAGCGGCTGCGCACGATGATCGTCGAGGGCGCGCTCGCCCCCGGCGAGAAACTGAACGAGCGCGAACTCGCCGAGCGGCTGCGGGTGTCGCGCACGCCGCTGCGCGAAGCACTGAAGATGCTCACCGCCGACGGCCTGGTCGAGCATCTGCCGAATCGCGGCGCGCAGGTCGCACAGATGTCGGAAGAGGACGTGGTGCACGCGTTCGAGGTCCTGGCCGCCCTCGAGGGGCTGTCGGGAGAACTCGCGTGCGCGCGCATCACCGATCATGAGATCGCCGAGATCCGCGCGCTGAACTTCGAGATGCGCGCGCAGCACGCGCGGCGCGACCTGCCCGCCTACTACCGGCTGAATGCGCAGATCCATCGCGCGATCAACCGCGCCGCGCGCAATCCCGTGCTGACGGAGACCTACGACCGCCTGAACGCGCGCCTGCAGGCGTTCCGCTTCCGCTCCAATTTCGACGAAGACAAATGGGAGGCGGCGGTGCGCGAGCACGAGGCGATGGTCGATGCGCTGGCGCAGCGCGACGGCGTCCGCATGCGCACGCTGCTGGTCGAGCACCTGCACCATAAGCGCTTCGTCGTCGTGGCGCAGATGCGCACGGAGCAGGAGCGGCGCACGTGAACTCGGCGGTCCGCCTCGACGCCCGCATCGAAGCCGCCGACCTCGCACGCGAACTGCGCACGCACACGCAGGGCGAGGTGCTGTTCGACGCGGCCTCGCGCGGCCGCTACGCCACCGACGCGTCGATCTACCAGGTCGAACCGGTCGGCGTGTTCGTGCCGAAGACCGAGGACGATGCGCGCACTGCGCTCGCGATCGCGCTGGCGCGCAACCTGCCCGTACTGCCGCGCGGCGGCGGCACGTCGCAGTGCGGGCAGACCGTCGGCGCCGCGCTGGTGATCGATCATTCGAAGCACTTGCGCCACGTCAC
>JBAIYN010000601.1:0-4259 GCA_037915775.1 Burkholderiales bacterium
TCGAGGACCGCGGCATCGACGAGATCTACATCGATCTGACGGACGTGATCGCCGCCCGCCTGGCCGACACCGAGTCCGCCGACGCGGAGGGCGACGCCTGGTGGTGCGCGCGCGACGTGGCGCGCGAGCTGAAGCAGGCGGTGCGCGACGCAACCGGATTGTCCTGCTCGGTCGGGCTGGCGCCGAACAAGCTGCTCGCAAAGATGGCCTCCGAGCTCGACAAGCCCGACGGTCTGACCGTCGTCACCGAACGCGACGTGGCCACGCGCATCTGGCCGCTGCCGGTGCGCAAGATCAACGGCGTTGGGCCGAAATCCGCCGCCAAGCTCGCGCGACTCGGCATCGCGACGATCGGCGAGCTCGCTGCGGCCGACGCCGACTGGCTGATCGGGCATTTCGGCGCGAGCTACGGCACCTGGCTGCACGACGCCGCCAACGGCCGCGACGATCGCACGGTCGTCACCCACAGCGAGCCGGTGTCGATGAGCCGCGAGACCACCTTCGAGCGCGACCTGCACGCGGTGCGCGACCGCGCCGCTCTGTCGCGCATCTTCACCGAGTTGTGCGTCGAGGTCGGCGACGACCTGCGCCGCAAGCACTACGCGGGCCGGAACATCGCGATCAAGCTGCGCTTCGAGGATTTCCGCACCGTGACGCGCGCCAAGACCCTGCCGGTGCCGACCGACGACCCGAAGGTGATCCGGCGCGCGGCCGGGGAATGCCTGAAGCGCGTCGACCTGACGCCGCGCATCCGCCTGCTCGGCGTGCGCGTCGGCGCGCTGTCGCGCGCCGGCGACCTCGATGCGCACGCATCGCCCACGCCACACGAGGCGGAACTGTTCGATTAGCGGTACACGGAACTGCGGTGTCCGACCCTGATCACCTCGACCACGATGCGCGCCTCGTCGATCGAGTAGACGATCCGGTACACCCCTTGCCGGACGCGATACAGCTCCGCGCCCGACAGCTTTTCGCAGCCCAGCGGGCGAGGATCTTCCTGCAGACTCTCGATGCGCGCCAGGATGCGCCTGACGTGCTGGCGCGGGATGCCGCGCAGATCCTTGGCAACCGACGCCTTGAACCGCAGTTCAAAGCGTGCCATCGGCCTTCAGTTTCTTGAGGAAGGCCTCGTAGGTGACGCTGGGCTCGGCGACGCGCGCGGCGACCGCAGCGAGGTCTTCTTGATCCTCGCGCAGCGATTCGCGCACGGCGTCGGAGACGAGTTCGGAAATCGAACGGCGCGTGCTCGCGGCCTTCAGGCGCAGGGCCCGATGCAGGTCGGCGTCGAGATAAATGGTGGCGCGAATCGTCGAATCCATTTGCCGGGTAGGACTTTGATGTCAAGGCACTTTAACACTTTGACGTCATAACATCAAGTCGCGCCCGGTGCCGGCCGCTCGACCGCGTAGCCGCGCGCGGTCCATGCCTCGATTCCGCCGGCGAGCGGGCGCACGCGTGTGAAGCCCGCGCGCATCAGCTTGCGCGCGACGATCGCCGCGCTCGCCTCGTTCGGGCACGCGCAGTAGACGATCACCTCGTCGGCCGCGCGCTCGTGCAGGCGCTGCGCGCGCAGGCTTTGTTCGAACGCGTGGTTGTCGATCCAGACCGCACCCGGAATATGTCCCTCCTTGCGGCTCGCCGGCGAACGGACGTCGACGATCAGCGGGCGCTCGCCGTTGCCCAGCATCGCGTTCAGTTCGTCGACCGAGATGCGCGCCATGCGCAGCGTGCGGATCAGGCGGTAGCGCTGCAGCGCGCGGGCAGCGATGTACAGCGCCAGCGCCGCCGCCAGCAGCACCACGCCCCAGCGGCCGGCCTGCGCGAGGACATCGAGCACGTCCTGCACCGCGTCGCGGAACATCCAGCCGAGCGCCACCGCGACTCCGGACCACAGCAGTGCGCCGATCGCGTCGAACGCGATGAACGAGACCAGCCGCGCGCGCATCACGCCCGCCATGCTGGTGGCGACGGCTGCGAAGCCGGGAATGAACTTGGCGACCATCAGCGAAGGCGCTCCCCACCGCGTGTAGATGTCCTCGGTCTGCCGCACGCAGGAATCGGGCGACAGTGACAGCCGGCACATCACGCGCAGCACGCGCCGGCCGAAGCGGCTGCCGGCGCCGTACCAGGCGAGATCGGCGATCAGGCTCGCGCACACGGCGACCGCGATCACCTGCGGCGCGGTGAAATCGCCGCGGGCGGATACCGCGCCGATCGCGATCAGCGTCGGATACGCGGGCACCGGCAGGCCGAGCTGCAGCGCGAGCACGTTGGCGAACACAAGCCACAGCCCGTACTGCTCGATCAGCGTCAGGATCAGCTGCATGGTCCGGGCAGCATACGACGCCGCTTTCGCGCCGCCGGGTGCCGGCACGAAGCGGCTACGATTGCGCCGCGCATTGCCGGTACGACCACTGCGACGGAGACATCGACATGACCGTTCTCGTTCTCGGCCTCCTGCTGTTCCTCGGCGTCCACTCGGCGCGCATCGTCGCCGAGGGCTGGCGCGCGGCGAAGATCCTGCATCTGGGCGAACAGCGCTGGAAGGGGCTGTATTCGCTGGCGTCGCTGATCGGCTTCGTCGTGCTGGTGTACGGCTACGGCCTCGCGCGCCAGGCGCCGGTGGTGCTGTGGGCGCCGCCGGTGTGGACCCGGCACCTCGCCGCGCTGCTGATGATCCCGGCGTTCGTGCTGCTGGTGGCGGCGTACGTGCCGGGCACGCGGATCAAGAAGGCGGTCGGTCACCCGATGCTGGTCGGCGTGAAGACGTGGGCGGTCGCGCACTTGTTGGCGAACGGCACGCTGAGCGACGTGGTGCTTTTCGGTGCCTTTCTCGCATGGGCGGTGGTCGACTACGTCTCGTGCCGCCGGCGCGACCGCGCGGCTGGCACCGTGTACGTGACCGGCCCGGTGTCGCGCGACGTGAGCGCGGTGATCGTCGGCCTGGTCGCGTGGGCGCTGTTCGCGTTCTGGCTGCACGGCTGGCTGATCGGCGTGCGGCCGCTCGGCTGACGCCTCGTCGGTACGACGCCGCGACAACTGCTTCGAGGATTCGATGGCCAATGCGACGCGCACGGACCGCTTGGTGGATGCCCTGTCGTTCGCCGCGCACAAGCATCGCGACCAGCGCCGCAAGGACGTGCACGCGAGCCCCTACATAAATCATCCGATCGCGCTCGCGCACGTGCTCGCGGTGGAGGCCGGCATCGACGACGAGAAGACCCTGATCGCGGCGATCCTGCACGACACGATCGAGGACACCGAGACGACGTTCGAGGAACTGCGCGAGCGCTTCGGCCTGAAGGTGGCGGAGATCGTGGCCGAGGTCACCGACGACAAGTCGCTGCCCAAGCAGCGGCGCAAGGAACTGCAGATCGAGCATGCGCCGCATCTGCCGCGGCGCGCGAAGTGGGTGAAGCTCGCCGACAAGATCTGCAACCTGCGCGACGTGGCGGCGCACCCGCCGCACGACTGGTCGCTGGCGCGGCGGCGCGAGTACTTCGACTGGGCCAAGCAGGTGATCGACGGCCTGCGTGGCGCGCACCGCAGGCTCGCGAGGCTCTTCGACGCGGCCTACGCGGCCCGGCCGTAGCAGGTCAGGCTAGAACGCAAACGCGTTCGTCAGGTCGCCCGCCTTCGCGCGCACGCCGGGCAACGGCTCGAGGCCGAAGCGCTCGGTGATGAACTTGATGATCGACGTGGTGTCGTATGGTGTCTTGTCGACGTAGCCGCGCTTGGCGAACGGCGACACGATGATGGCGGGAATGCGCGTGCCCGGCCCCCAGCGGTCGCTCCAGCCCGGCCCGCTCGGCGGCGGCACGTGGTCCCAGTACCCGCCGTTCTCGTCGTAGGTGACGATCACCGCCATGCTCTTCCACTGCGGGCTGGCGCGCAGCCGCCGCAGCAGCGCATCGATGTGCTCGTCGCCCTGCGCCAGATCCGTGTAGCTCGGATGCTGGTTCAGGCGGCCGACCGGCTTGTAGAAGCTCACCTGCGGCAGCGTGCCGCTGTCGATCGCCTTGACGAAGTCTTCGTAGTCCTTCAGGTGTTGCTGGCGCGCGGCCGTGCCCGGTGCGTAGCGCACGTAGTAGTTGAACGGCTGGTGATGCGGCTGAAACGCGATCTGCCCGCGCTGCGTCGCATAGATCACCTGGCGCTTCTCGTTCGGTGGCTGGCGCCCGTCGGCAAGCGCCTCGTTCCAGCCGCCCGCGTACCAGGCCCAGCTCACGCCCTTGGCGCTGAGCGTGTCGCCGATCGTC
>JBAIYN010000469.1:0-1764 GCA_037915775.1 Burkholderiales bacterium
CAGGCACTCGACATCATGGTGGCGCTGCGCACCTGCGCGAGCGGCTCCAAGTTCCTGCTGCCTTCGCGCTACGACGCCGATCGCTGCATGTCGAAGGCGACCCTGAACCGGGTCACCCAGATCGTCGCGGAGCGAGCCAAGGAAGCGAAGCTGCCGCTGGAACCGTTCACCGTGCACGACCTGCGCCGCACCGGCTCGACCATCCTGAACGAACTCGGCTTCAACAGCGACTGGATCGAGAAGTGCTTGGCCCACGAAGACGGGCGCTCATCGCGCGGCGTCTACAACAAGGCGGAGTACGCGGAACAGCGCCGCCACATGCTGCAAGAGTGGGCGGACATGATCGATGCCTGGGTGGCGGGGAAGACGCACACCCCGACGCTGCTGCCGCCGACAATGAAGGTGGCGACGACGGCGGCGCCGATATGAATGGTCGCGGCGCCGCCCCTTGGGAGCGGGAGTTTCGACGCCGCGCTTCCGACGCGCGAGGTGTTGTCGAGTGCCGTCGGAGTCAATGAGGACGACTTCGGTAGGGCCGCCAAGAGGTCGAGTCACTGTCTTGAACCGGTCCTTCCGTGTCGAGGATCGCAAACCCGCCTTCGCCCCGTTGCAGCCCGAAGTGACATGCGAATCCGACGATTGAGAACACTGCTCTGCAGTGCAGGTAGCAACGCTGGCTGGGCACGGGTTGTTCGTGAGCCTGAAGAAGCCCGACGTGTCGGGTTGGCGTAGAGTGAACTCAACATGAATCCATCCGCCATCGCGGAATCACCGGAACGTGCTCTGACCGTCGTCCGAGAGCAGTTCGGGTACGCCATCGCCGCACCGAAGTGCCACGGCTGCGGCTGCCTGAGCCATACCCTTGAGGCGATGGACAAGGCGACGCCGGCTGTGCCGGAGCTCGCGCCCATCCTCGATGGGGCACGCCGGGTGCTGAAGCCAATGAAGTACGAGTGCCTCGGCTGTGATGTCTGCTTCCCGGCCGTTGCCGCGAACGCATTCACAGAAGCGTTCCCCAATGCGATGCCCGACGGCGCGTTTTGCCCGACCGAGACACCGGTCGAGCGATCCGGCTGGCCGCCCCTGCCGGGCGAGTACACCGTGCTCCGGTACGGTGCCTCCGTCGCAGTCTGCGCCCTGAACAGCGACGCATTGGCGAAGGAACTCGCTCAACGCGCCCCCGACGGCCTCGCCATCGTCGGCACGATGCACACCGAGAACCTCGGCATCGAGCGTGTCATTCGCAACGTGTTGGCCAACCCGAACATCCGCTGGCTCGTCTTATGCGGGGACGACACGCGCCAACTCGTCGGCCACCTTCCGGGGCAGTCGATGGAGAGCCTGTTCGCGCACGGCCTTGATGACAAGCAGCGCATCATCGGTGCGAAGGGCAAGCGTCCGTTTCTGAAGAACCTCTCCGCCGAGCATGTCCGCGTCTTCAAGGAGCAGGTGCGGCTCGTCACAATGATCGGCGAGCAGGATGTCTCGAAGATCGCGGAATCGGTGATCGAGCTCCACCGTCAGGGGCTTCCACCTTTCAGCGGCGCGGTCGCCGACGTTGCCGTCGAAACCGTACAGGCTCGGGAACCCCAGTTCTTCAAGTCCGACCCGGCCGGGTTCTTCGTGGTCTATCCCGACAACCGTGCGAAGACACTGGTGGTCGAGCATTACACCAATGCGGGCGTGCTCGACTGCGTTGTCGAGGGATCGACACCGACAGCGCTGTATGTGGAGATCGTCAAGCGAGGTCTCGTCAGTCAACTT
>JBAIYN010000047.1:0-4380 GCA_037915775.1 Burkholderiales bacterium
TCCGGCTGCGGCACCACCCGCGCCAGCAGTTCGCGCATGCGCCGCCAGTGGCTGCCCTCCCAGAAGACGCGCTGGCAGCCGGCGCAGGTGCGGAAGCGATCGTAGTTCGCGGCGACCGTTGGTGGCAGCCGGTCGAGCACCTCGTCCTTGGCGACGTCGGTGAGCGGCAGGTTGCAGTACAGGCACAGCGTGAACGGTGCCATGCTCGCGGCAAGCTGCAGCCGCTCGACGATCTCTCCCAGCTGCACCGACGGCTTTAGCGCACGCACGTAGCAGCCGTGCGTGATGTCGCGGCATTTCAGCAGCTCGCGGTCGCGGCTGAGCACGATGCGCGCGTCCGTGGCGGCGAGGCGGCGGATTTCGTGGTCGATGTAGTGGTTGTCGTGCAGCGTGTCGAAACCGGCCATCCGCAGCAGGCGTGCGAGTCCGCCCAGATGCGAATCGGCGATGAAGCGCGTGCGCCGCAACGGTTCGTCGCGCACGCGCACCAGCGGCGCCACGTCGAACGCCTCGAATTTCGGATAGACGCTGACGCGATCGCCGTCCTGCATCCGGTGCGAGAAATCGACCGAGCGCCCGTTCACGAGGATCAGCTCGACCTCGGTGTGCGGCACGCCGAGCGCCTCGATCGCGTTCTTCACCGTCGCGGCGCGGGCGAATGCGTAGTCGAACTCGCGCTTGCGCAGCGTGGGCGCGAGGAAATCGTTCAGTTCCTCGTAGAAGCGCAGCTGCGCGACGCCCATGTCAGTGCTGCCCGGCCGCCCACTGCTACGCGCGCTCGGCACGCAGCGAGCAAGACGGGCGTGCAGGGTGCTTCATCCTAGCGTGCCGCCAGCTGGCGCCACAGGAACGAGAAGGTCTGCGCCCACATGCGCGCCCGCTGCGCGTTGTCGGCGCCCGCGCTGTGGCCGCCCTCGATGTTCTCGAAGTACAGCACGTCGTGTCCCTGGTCGATCATCTTCGCCGCCAGCTTGCGCGCATGGGCGGGATCGACGCGATCGTCGCGCGTCGACGTGGTGAGGAAGATGCGCGGGTACTTCGCGTCCTTCTTCACGTTCTGGTACGGCGAATACTTCTCGATGTACGCGCGCTCGTCCGGCCGGTCGGGGTCTCCGTATTCGGCGATCCACGACGCGCCCGCGAGCAGCTTGTGATAGCGCAGCATGTCCGTCAGCGGCACCTGCGCGACCACCGCGCCGAAGAGATCCGGCCGCTGCACCATCGTCGCGGTCACCAGCAGTCCGCCCTGGCTGCCGCCGACGATGCCGAGCCGCTTCGGCGACGTGATGCCGCGTTTGACCAGGTCGTCGGCGACCGCGATGAAGTCGTCCCAGGTGCGCTGCTTGTGCTCCTTCTGCGCCGCGCGATGCCAGTCGGGACCGAACTCCCCGCCGCCGCGCAGGTTCGCAAGCACGAACACGCCGCCCGGCTCGAGCCAGCCCTTGCCGAAGACGCCGGAATAGAACGGCAGCTCCGGCTCCGCGAATCCGCCATAGCCGGTGAGCAGCGTCGGATGGCTGCCATCGAGCTTCGCATCCTTGCGCATCACGACGAAGTAGGGGATCCGCGTGCCGTCGCGGCTCGTCGCCTCGACCTGCTGCGTCTGCAGGCCGTCGGCCTTGAAGAACGCCGGCAGCGACTTCAGTTCGCGGCGCACCGACTTCGACACGTTGCGCTCCCACATCGTGGTCGGTGTCAGGAAGTCCTGCGCGGTGTACTGGTAGTCGTCGCTCGCCCAGTAGCTGCTGGCGATGTCGATCTGCGCGAACTCCGGCGTCGGCACGCGGCCCCGGTTCCAGTTCTGCCCGTCATAGCTCAGCTCCCAAAGGCGGCTGCGCACGTTGTCCAGTTCCGTGATCAGCACCGCCGACTTCGTCAGCGCGATGTCGACGAGGCTCGCGCGCGGGCGCGGTTCGTACAGGATGTAGAAAGTGCGCGAACCGCGCACGAACAGGTCGAAGCGGATCGCCAGCAGCGAGCCGCCGGGATAGGTGCTGCCGCCGGTGGTCCACGGCGTGCGCGTGCGGATCAGCAGCCAGTCGTGGAACGGAATCGGGCGCGCGTCGGCGGGGATGTCGAGCTTCACCTTGCGGTCGCCGTCGACGACCGTGTACTCGCTGTCCCAGAACGCGACATCGCGCTCGTACCAGTCGCGCCGCCGGCCCGATTCGCGCTCGGACGACACGTCGACGCCGACATCGGTGCGCCGGCCTTCAAAAACGATCGGCGATGCGGAGGCCAGCGACCCGCGCTTCCACTCGCGCGCGACCCTCGGATAGCCGGAAGTGGTCTTTTCATCGGCGCGGAACGCCGACATCACCCACACGGTGTTGGCGTCCTTCCACTCGATGCTCTGCTTGTCCTCTCCCAGAACGAAGGCGTTCGGCCCGAGCACGAGCCGCTGGTCGAGCAGGTCGAACTCGCGCAGCACGACGGCGTCGGCGCCGCCGCGCGAAAGCGCCAGCATGCAGTGCCGGTACGGCTCGGTCGGCTGCTCCGGGCGCAAGCATTCGGCGCCTTTCCAGACCCAGTTCTCGCCTTCATGGCTCGCCAGCGCATCGAGGTCGAGCACGGTCTCCCAGCGCGGGGACGACGAGCGATAGTCGTCGACCGTCGTCCGCCGCCAGATGCCGCGCGGATGGTCCGCGTCGCGCCAGAAGTTGTAGAAGAACTCGCCCATCCGCGTCACATAAGGGATGCGCTGCGGTGAGTCGAGGATCGCGAGCAGGTCCTTGCGCAGCGGCTCGTAGCGCGGGTCGGCCGCGAATTCCTTCTCGGCGCGCACGTTCTGTTCGCGCACCCAGGCCAGTGCGCGTTCGCCGTGGACGTCTTCGAGCCACAGCAGCGGGTCGTTCTGCTGCGCGCGGCCGGACAGGCACGCGGCAGCCAGCAGGATGCCGGTCAGGAACAGTCTCATCGGAAGCACTGCGGAGATATCTGAAGCGGTCGAACGATAGCGAAACACGCGGCCGCGCGCCGTGTGGTCGCGCAGCCCGTGATACCCTTTTCGCGCTCGGCCGCGATCGTCGGCCGGCTCCTTTCTATGCGACGACGCCTGTTCCGCGTGGTGCTCTTCGTTCTCGCCGGCGTCGTGCCGGCGCATGGCGCCTGGCCGTCGCAGGCGCAGCCGCTGACCGTGTTTGCCGCTGCCAGCCTGCAGAATGCGTTCGAAGAGGTCGCGCGCCTGTATCACGAGCGCACCGGACGCGGCGTGCGTTTTTCCTTCGCCGCGTCGAGCATGCTGGCGCGCCAGATCGAGCAGGGTGCGCCGGCGGCGATCTTCGCCAGCGCCGACGAGGCGTGGATGGACTACCTGCAGCAGCGCAAGCTGATCGTCGCCGACACCCGCAAGCCGCTGCTCGGCAACCGTCTCGTGCTGGTGGTGCCGGCCACGAACCCGGTGCAGGTCGATCTGCGTCCGGGTTTCGACTTCGCGCGCGTTCTCGGCGCGGACGGCCGCTGGGCCACCGGCGACCCGACGAGCGTGCCGGCCGGCCGCTATGCGCAGCAGGCGCTGACCCGACTTGGCGCGTGGCAGTTCGCCGAGCGACGGCTGGTCCGGGCCGAAAACGTGCGCGTGGCGCTTGCGTTCGTCGAGCGCGGTGAAGCGGCGGCCGGCATCGTGTATGCGACCGACGCTGCGCTGTCGAAGAAGGTGCGGGTCGCCGGCGTCTTCCCCGAGGACAGCCACCCGCCGATCGTCTATCCGGTGGCGGTGGTTGCGGCGAACGACAGCGCCGCTGCGCGCGACTTCCTGCGTTTTCTCGAGTCGCCCGCGGCGCTCGACGCCTGCCGCAGGTTCGGCTTCAGCGCGCGCTAGCGTACGGCGATGCTGACGACCCCCGAAATCGATGCGCTGCGACTGAGCCTGCAGGTCGCGTTCATCGCCGTGGCCTTCAGCCTGCCGTTCGCGATCGCGGTCGCGTGGGCGCTGGCACGCGCGCAGTTTCCCGGCAAGCGGTTGCTGGATGTCGTCGTGCACCTGCCGCTGGTGCTGCCGCCGGTCGTGATCGGCTACTTCCTGCTGGTCCTGCTCGGAACGCGCGGGCCGCTCGGCGGCTGGCTGCTCGAAACCTTCGGGATCCGCCTCGTGTTCACGCGCTGGGGCGCCGCGGTCGCAGCGGCCGTGATGTCGTTTCCGCTGATGGTGCGCGCGATCCGGTTGTCGCTGGAGGCGGTCGACCGCGGGCTGGAGTTCGCCGCGCGCACGCTGGGCGCATCGCGGATCGACGCATTCTTCAGCGTCACGCTGCCGCTGATGATTCCGGGCATCCTGTCCGGCTGCCTGGTCGCGTTCGCCAGCGCGCTCGGAAACTTCGGCGCGACGATCACCTTCGTCGGCAACATACAGGGAGAAACGCAGACGCTGTCGCTCGCGAT
>JBAIYN010000219.1:0-1816 GCA_037915775.1 Burkholderiales bacterium
GAACGTGTTGCCCGAGGTCGTGTCATTGTTGAAATCAGGGAAAATGCCTTTGTTCGCAAACGACCGGTCGCGGCCGAACAGCGGCTTCTCCTTCTGGTAGTTCACGCTGACCATGAAGTTGTAACGATCGGCGGACAGGTCGCCGAGCCCGTAGGTGCCGGTGACGCGCGTAATCGATCCCTTGTCGCCGCTGCCCGGCTGGCCGTACTCGCCGGTGATCTCCGCGCCCTTGTAGTCCTTGCGCAGGATGAAGTTGACCACGCCAGCGATGGCGTCGGAGCCGTACACCGCGGAGGCCCCGTCCTTCAGAACCTCAACACGCTCGATCGCCGACACCGGGATCGAGTTGACGTCGACCGACACACTATCGTTGGTAAATCCGTAGCCATACGGCGAGATCCGCTTGCCGTTGACCAGCACCAGCGTGCGCAGCGAACTCAACCCGCGCAGCGACACGCTCGAGAGGCCGAGGGTTGTCGCACCCGCGGCCGTGGCTGCGGTGATGGCCTGGCTGCTGGCCGCTGCGCTGACCGTCTGCAGCAACTGCTCGACGGTGGCGGCGCCAGTCTTTTGAATATCTTCCCGCGTGATGACTTGAACGGGAAGCGCAGTTTCGCCCTCGATCCGCTTGATGCTTGAACCGGTGATCTCGACGCGCTCCAGTTTCTGCGCCTGATCCGATTGCTGAGCGAACGAGGGTGCGCCAACCAGCGCGGCCAGACCTCCGAACGCAACTGCCAAACCGGCCGCGACGGGCCGCAGTTTGTTGCTCATGGAAGAAATTCCCCCTTGAAAGACGTGAAAAGTTTGTCGCGAACACCGGCCGGCGTTGGTTCAACGGCAACTATTTCCGGCCCGGCACCTACGAGCGCGACGATTGTCGTACCGAGAAAACACTAGGACAAGCGACTGTCCCGGAATCATCACGTACTGTTGTGTTTTTGCTATCGAATTGCTTTGCGTGTGACGCTTATTTGAGAGCAAGTCCTCGCGCCGCGAAGCGGCAACTCGTTTGCCGCCTTCAACCGGCCGCAACGCGTTGCAGCAAATCCCGCGAGAGTTTCCGCCAGTAGATTCAGCGCGATCCTTGATGGTCGACGCGCTTGGGTAGTGGCAAGCGGCTCTGCGCCTGATGGCCGGATTGCAGATGAGTCGACTTTACCCGTAAGGGCTTTGCGGATTGACCCTCGTGATCCAAACCGCGAGGAATCAGGGCAGTCGCAGCCACATCCTGGCCAGATCCGCAGCGCCGTCGTTCCCGCCGACTGCCTTGAGCGCGGTGGCCGCTTGCGCCTTCTGACCGGCACGCAACAGCGCGATGCCGAGATCGAGCTGAGCGTCGTTCGGGAAGCGCATGCCGCCCTTGGCGATCCCCTGCTTGATCAGTGCAATGCCCTTGTCGTACTGGCCCAGACCCGTATAGGCGAGGCCGGTGCGCACGAGCATGCTGCCATCGTGCGAGGCTTTGCCTTCCTCTTCGGCCGCCTTCAGATCGGCGGGTGCCGCAGCGGCGCGCTGGGTTGCGAGCGCCAGCAGGCGCTTCTGTCGTTCGACGTCGCCCGTCTTGCCGAGCAGCCCGGAGGCGAATGCCTCGTCGAGGACTTTCTTGGCTTCCGCGGCCTGGCCGTCCTGCAACGCCAGTTGCGCCATCTCCATCACGTCTTCGGGCTTGTTGAGGTTGCCGGTCGCGTACCTCAGGCGCATCACGTCCAGTGCATGGCGGTCGGCAAAGCCGCTCCTGCTCGTCAGCCGATTCAGATAGAGCCCGAAGTAGTCCTTTTTGGGGTAGTAGGTGACGAGCTTTTCGATCGTCGCC
>JBAIYN010000405.1:0-2138 GCA_037915775.1 Burkholderiales bacterium
CCATGCACTGGCACCGACATCGCGCGCGGCACCTGCTATGGCCCGTCAGAAGCCAACGCGGTGATCGGGAACTTCAACGCGCTGAAGCCGAAGGATCAGCAGTCGATCCTGGATTTTCTGCGGGCGCTGTGAACAAACCCTGGTCGTCCTGCGGATTGCGCCACGCTTGGGTCGACGACGGATACGTTGCGCATCGGCGATGCTGCTTTAGCGGCATCGCCACACAACCGACGCCGACGACTGAGAATGGGCGGGGAGCGCTAGGTCCTCGCCCGTTCCGCGTCTTCCGGCCACGGGTCCGCGCAGCCGCCGCGCGCCGGATAAAGAATGAGGTCTGAGCGAGACGACGCGAAGGGATGGCAGACGCGCACAGCTGAGCAGCGGACCGACCAGGCGCCCAAGAACGTGATCCCCTCGTCGGAGCTGGTCAATTCAGGAGGAGCACGAGCAAACCGCCCCGACTGAGTGACGGGTCCGTGCCGCCGGCGAAGGTCGTTGTCACGACCACAAGGGCTCGCAATGGGACGTCAGACGTGGCCGACGTCAATTTCAACGATCACTCCGTCGGAAGATTTCCGCAGACTGGTTGGGTCGTGAGATCGCGGCCAGGTCATTCAAAAGCTGCCGGTCAATAGCCACCTTGCCAGGCGCGCACGCGAACGACCTGTATCGCTGGCTCATGCTCACCGCGTCGAGTCCGGCGAACGGCCGGTGACTGGGCTGTACCGGCCATTCGATCGGAAATTCGTCACCGGCTGCTGTGGGTCCATTTTGTTGAAGAACTCGCTTTGACCCTCGAAAGCTCAGTCGCACCGAAAACTCGACCTCTCAGAACGGCCCAGGATCGACGATCGCCCATCAGGCAATGGTTAAAGGACCCCCGAAAATGTCGCCGGGGCGGGTGTCGACGAGTCTTTCAACGGAATAGGTCGTTCAGCGACTTTTAGAAGGCGCTGTAGGCAGAGATCGCCGCGCTGTCGAGTCCTTGAACCGCGCCCTCAGCGCGAGCTGCCTGCGTTCCGCGCGCGCAGCCGGGCTTCTGCTGCACGCAAAGCCACGCGCGACGTCGTCTCGATCAACAACGGGCTCACGCCCTCCGCGCGCAGCAGGCTGATGTACATCCGCCCGCGAGGCCCCAGCCGGGGCCGCCTGGGGCGGCGACGTCAGGTGCAGAGGTGCACGTGCGGGTAGGTGCTGCAGAAGGTCGTGCGGCTTGACCAGAAACGACGAGCCCCGCCGGAGCGGGGCTATGTCGTGGGCGGCCGACGATTACTGCCTGTGTCGATGCCAGGCGACTGCGCTACGGCCCAGGATTGGGGTTATTGGGCAGCGACGGCAAGGCGCGCAGGTATTCATAGATCGCGGTCAGGTCGCGGTCCGTCTTCTTGCCGAACACGGGCCACGGCATCACCTGCAGGATCACTCCCGGCGGATCGTGCGGGTTGTGGCCCGTGCGCAGTGTGGTGATGAACTCCTGCAGCGTCAGCCCCGCTGGATTGCCGTTCGCATCGGGCGTGAGATTCGCGGAGGTGAAGGGGCCGAACTGCCGCCCGCCGGTGAGGTACTGCTGGTAGTTGATCATCTCCGGCAGTCCGTTGAACGGATCACCGTTCGACAGGTACGACGGATGAGTGTGGCAATCGTTGCAGCCGGTGGTGTTGACGATGTAGCTGCCGAGACCGACCAACGCGCGGTTCTTACCGGCCAAATTCAACACTACACCCGCCGGCACGATCTGGAATCCGCGCTTGACCTGCGACTCGCTCTCATCGTCGTCGGCACGCGCCACTGAGTGGGTGACCGCTAGAACGACGAGCGCCGCCAGCGCCACGCCAAGTCTCTTGCCGCTATTGATCCTCCGCATCGTGTCTCCTTGTGGTTGTGGGAAACGCAAAAACAGTAGTACTGACAAAGCGGGGCTCCCGTAGGGCGGCCGACGATTACTGCTTGCGCCGACGCGAGGCTGCGAGGCCGGCGAGGCCGAGGCCGAGGAGGGCGAGCGTGCCTGGTTCGGGAGCGTTGAGCGTGGTGATGATTAGTCGAGTGGCCTGGTCCGGCCCACTGTGTTCGTACACCAGCTGGTTTGGCGACGCAGGGTCAAACTGTGTGGACGACGTGGCGCGCGCGCCGATCAGTAG
>JBAIYN010000112.1:0-6802 GCA_037915775.1 Burkholderiales bacterium
AGTGACGCTTGCGATCTTCCAGCTTGCGCTCATCATGCGGCTGGTGCGCGCCGAAATGCTCGAAGTGCTGCGCACCGACTACATCAAGTTCGCCCGCGCGCGCGGGCTTTCCGATCGCGCAGTTCATTTCGGCCATGCTCTGAAGAACACGCTCGTGCCTGTCATCACGATCACCGGCCTGCAACTGGGTGGAATCATCGCGTTCGCCATCGTCACTGAAACGGTCTTCCAGTGGCCGGGCATGGGGCTGTTGTTCATCCAGTCCGTGCAGTTCGCCGACATTCCGGTGATGGCCGCCTATCTATGCCTGATCGCGCTCGTCTTCGTGATGATCAACCTCACGGTCGACCTGCTGTATTTCGCAGTCGACCCGCGCCTGCGCCTGGACCGCGCAGCTCTGGCGCACTGATTGCAGGAACCTCGCCATGAACTCCTATCTGGGCGCCGCGTTGAAGTCTCCGGTTTCGTTCGTGTCCGAGCGGCACGAGACCTTCACCTCGATCCGCCGCGACCTGCACGCGCATCCCGAGATCGGCTACGAAGAGCACCGCACCGCCGCGCTGGTGGCGGAGCGCCTGCATCAGTGGGGCATCGAAGTCCATACGGGCATCGGCCGCACCGGGGTCGTCGGTGTGATCCGGGGCCAGCGCGACACGTCGGGCAAGTCGGTCGGCCTGCGCGCCGACATGGACGCGCTGCCGCTGAACGAGGAAAACGAGTTCGGCCACCGCTCCACGCGGCCGGGGCTGATGCATGCCTGCGGTCATGACGGTCACACCACGATGCTGCTCGGTGCCGCGCAGTACCTCGCATCGACGCGCAATTTCGATGGCAGCGTTTTCCTCGTCTTCCAGCCGGGCGAAGAAGGCTTCGCCGGTGCGCGCACCATGATCGAGGATGGTCTCTTCGAGCGCTTTCCGGCGAACGAGGTCTACGCGTTGCACAACTGGCCGGGTCTTCCGCCGGGCCATATCGGCCTCAATCCCGGGCCGATGATGGCCGCGGCCGATCGCATCGAGATCACGATCCGCGGCAAGGGCGGCCACGCCGCGCATCCGCACCTGACGGTCGATCCGGTGCTGATCGCCGGCCACATCATCACGGCCTGCCAGAGCATCGTCGCGCGCAACGTGGCACCGATCGACGCCGCCGTCGTTTCGCTCTGCGCGGTCCAGGCCGGTCACCCTGGTGCCTTTTCGGTCATTCCGCGCGAGGCGCGGATGATCGGCACGGTGCGCACGTTCCAGCACAGCATCCAGACCATGGTCGAACAGCGGCTGACCGAGATCGTGCAGTCGACTGCGCGTGCTTTTGGCGGCGAAGCAACGCTCAAGTACGAGCGGGTTTACCCGGCCACGATCAACCACGCGCCGCAGTACGAGCATGCGCTGCACGTGGCCGAGGAACTCGTGGGGCGCGACCACGTGATCCGCCAGATGCCACCCTCGATGGGCGCCGAGGACTTCTCGTTCATGCTGCAGGTGAAGCCCGGCTGTTATGCACGTCTGGGCCAGGGCGCGGGCGACGGTGGCTGTTTCCTGCACAACACTCGATATGATTTCAACGATGCCGTGATCCCGCTCGGCGCGGGATTCCTGGCGGCGCTCGCAGAGCGGCGCATGCCGCTCGCTTCGTAACGGGGAGAAAACCAATGATGCGAAAAACCGTGCGGCGTTTGTCCGCGCACTGGGCGCTTGCCGCGAGCCTCGCGCTCGCCGTGGCGCCCGCGATGGCGGAGACGTTCCGGTTCGCCAACCAGGGCGATGCGATCTCGATGGATCCGCACTCACTCAACGAGTCGCTGCAGCTCACCATCACCGGCAACGTCTACGAACCGCTGGTCGGCCGCGGCAAGCAGCTCGAACTCGTGCCCGCGCTCGCCACCGACTGGAAGCAGACCTCGCCCACGGTGTGGCGCTTCAACCTGCGCAAGGGCGTCACGTTCCACGACGGCACGCCGTTCACGGCCGACGACGTGATCTTCTCGTTGACCCGCGCGCGCAGCGACGGCTCCGACGTGAAGACCTACGTGCAGGAAATCGCCGAGATCAAGAAGATCAACGACCACGCGATCGACATCGTCACCAAGGCGCCGTTCCCGATCCTGCCCGACATGGTGACCAACTGGTACATCATGAGCAAGAAGTGGTGCGAGGAGAATCGCGCCGCGGTGCCGGTCGACAAGCGCAAGGGTGTCGAGAACACCGCGTCGTTCCGCGCCAACGGCACCGGGCCCTTCCGCCTGCGCACACGCGACCCCGGCGTACGCACCACGTTCGTCCGCAACTTCAACTACTGGAACAAGTCGATCGACACCAACATCGACGAGGCGATCTTCACGCCGATCGGCAACGCGTCGACGCGTGTCGCCGCGCTGCTCTCGGGCGAGATCGACATGATGGAGCCGGTGCCGGTGCAGGACGTGGCGCGCATCTCGTCCAATCCGAACCTGAAGGTGATGCAGGGTCCGGAGCTGCGCACGATCTTCCTTGGCATGGACCAGAAGCGCGACGAGCTGCTGTTCTCGAGCGTGAAGGGCAAGAACCCGTTCAAGGACAAGCGCGTCCGCCAGGCGTTCTATCAGGCGATCGACGTCAACGCGATCCAGAAGGCGGTGATGCGCGGCGCGTCGCAGCCCACGGCGCTGATGGTCGCGCCCGGCACCAAGGGCTTCCCGGCCGACCTCAACAAGCGTTTGCCGTACGACCCCGAGGCGTCGAAGAAGCTGCTGGCCGAAGCGGGCTACCCGCAGGGCTTCGAAGTCGGCCTGAACTGCCCGAACGATCGCTACGTCAACGACGAAGAGATCTGCAAGGCGGTGGTTGCCATGCTGGCGCGCGTGAACATCAAGATCAACCTGATGGCCGAGACCAAGGGCACGTACTTCCCGAAGATCCTGTCACGCAACACGTCGTTCTTCATGCTCGGCTGGACGCCCAGCACGTACGACTCGCACAACCCGCTGAATGCGCTGATGGCGACGCCCGACGACAAGACCGGCCGCGGCCAGTTCAACCTTGGCTGGTACAGCAACCCGAAGGTCGACGAGCTGACGGCGCAGATCGCGAGCGAAACCGACCAGACCAAGCGCAACGCGATGATCCGCGAAGCGATGAAGATCCATCAGGACGACGTCGGGCACATCCCGCTGCACCAGCAAGCGCTGGCGTGGGGAATGAAGAAGTCGATCAGCCTGGTGCAGCTCGCCGACAACTTCATGCCGCTGAAGTGGGTCGTGGTGGGCGGCGCGAAGAAATCGGACTGATCGCAACATAAGACGCGGCGGCGGGCTCACCCGCCGCTTCGTTCGTCTGAATGCCCTCGATCGGCCGCATCTGGGACAGCGACGTCGCGTACAGCTTCCGCACGTCGCCGGTTGCGATCGGCGCAGCCATCGTCGCCGTGGTGCTCGTGCTGGCAGCGCTGTTTGCTCATTGGGTCGCACCCCACAACCCGCTCGATCTCGCGACCATCAACCTGCTCGACGCCTCCACGCCGCCCTTCTGGGCCGAGGGCGGCAAGCTGACCTTTCCGCTGGGCACCGACGTGCAGGGCCGCGATGTGCTATCCGCCGTGATCTACGGCATGCGGATCTCGCTCGTGATCGGCATCGCCTCCGTGCTGCTGTCGATCCTGGCCGGCGTGGCGATCGGGCTGGTCTCGGGTTACGCGGGCGGCCGCCTCGACGCGTTCCTCATGCGTTTCGCCGACGTGCAGTTGTCGTTTCCGCCGATCCTGATCGCGCTGCTGGTCGACGGTGTCGCGCGCGCCGCCCTCCCGCGCGAAACGCACGACGTCATCGCGTTTCCGGTGCTGGTTGCAGCGATTGCTCTGGCGGGCTGGCCACAGTACGCGCGCACCGTGCGCGGGTCGACGCTGGTGGAAAAGGGCAAGGAATATGTGCAGGCGGCGCGCGTGATCGGCGTGACGCCGCTCGCGATCATGGTGCGCCACGTGCTGCCCAATGCCATCGGCCCGGTGCTCGTTCTGGGTACCGTGCACATCGCCACGGCCATCATCACCGAGGCCACGCTGTCGTTCCTCGGCGTCGGCGTGCCGCCGACCACGCCGTCGCTCGGCACGCTGATCCGGGTCGGCGCCGCATTCCTGTTTTCCGGGGAATGGGGGATCACCATTTTCCCGGGCGTGGCACTGGTTATGCTGGTGCTTTCCGTCAACCTGCTCGGCGACTGGCTGCGCGACGCGCTGAACCCGCGCCTCCGGTAGCGCACGGCAACCATTCGTTACGCATCATGGCGGAGCCCTTTGCTAGCTTGTCGATGTGGCGACACGTCCGCACCGCGCGGACGGTCACGGTCGCCTCGACTCAGAAGGAGCCCATCATGAAAACCTCCGTCCGTCTCGGCCTGATCGCAACGCTTGCCGGCGTCGTCGGTCTCTCCGCCTGCGCCACCACTCAGCCGTTCGCCCAGCTCGACGGCTATCGCTGGAACAAGACCGGCCTCGACACGTTCGACGTCACCATCATCTCGGTCGACGGCGAGCACTACATCCAGCGCGGCTCGCCGATCATGATCGCGCCCGGACAGCACAAGATCGTCGTGCAAGGTCCGCCCACGGCCGGCTTCCGCTACGGCGAGCAGCGCACGCTCGACCTGAACGTCGAGCCGTGTATGCGCTACTGGCTCGAAGCACGCAAGCAGAACGCCCTGCAGCAGGACTTCACGCCTGCGGTCAACTACTCGGACCGGATCTCCGGCTGCAAGGCGGGATAGGGCACGCGTGAGCAAGGCGCCGCTGCTCGAGGTCCGCAACCTGCGGATCGAATTCCCCACGCGGCGCGGCGCCCTGGTTGCCGTCGACGACATTTCTTTCGCGATCGCACCCGGTGAGGTGCTGGGTGTGGTCGGCGAATCCGGCGCCGGCAAGTCGCTCACCGGAGCGGCGATCATCGGGCTGCTCGAACCGCCGGGGCGCATCACCGCCGGTGAAGTGAAGCTCAACGGCCTGCGCATCGACAACCTGCCCGAGTCCGAGAAGCGCAAGATCCGCGGCCGTGAGATCGGCGCCATCTTCCAGGACCCGCTCACATCGCTCAACCCGCTCTACACCGTCGGCCAGCAGCTCGTCGAGACGATCACCACGCACCTGCACGTGTCGGCCGACAAGGCGCGCAAGCGCGCGATCGAACTGCTCGCAGCCACCGGCATCCCCGCGCCCGAGCGCCGCATCGACCACTACCCGCACCAGTTCTCGGGTGGCATGCGCCAGCGCGTGGTGATCGCGCTCGCGCTTGCGGCCGACCCGAAGCTCGTCATCGCCGACGAACCCACCACTGCGCTCGACGTCTCGATCCAGGCGCAGATCATCGCGTTGCTGAAGCGCCTCTGCCGCGACCACGGCACCGCGGTGATGCTGGTGACGCACGACATGGGCGTGATCGCCGAGACGGCCGATCGGGTCGCAGTGATGTACGCGGGCCGCATCGCCGAGATCGGGCCGGTGGCCGACGTGATCCATCGGCCGCAGCATCCGTACACCGTGGGACTGATGGGTTCGATTCCGGGCATCGGCGCCGAAACCGAACGGCTCACGCAGATCGAAGGCAGCATGCCGCGCCTGACTGCGATTCCGCCGGGCTGCGCGTTCCATCCGCGCTGCGCGCGCGCGTTCGACCGCTGTTCGCGCGAGCGGCCCGAGCTGATGCCTGCCGGCGTATCGCAGGCAGCGTGCTGGCTGCACGACGCGTCGGCGCGCAAGGCGGCGTGACGATGGCCGCGATGCCAGCACCCGCGCAGGCCGCGCCGGCGGGCGACACGATCGTCGCCGCGCGCGACATCACCAAGGTGTTCGACGTCTCGCCGCCATGGCTCAATCGCGTGCTCGAACGCACGGGCACGCTGCTGCTGCGCGCGGTCGATGGCGTGAGTTTCGAGATCAGGCGCGGCGAGACGCTGGCGTTGGTGGGCGAATCGGGTTGCGGCAAGTCGACGGTGGCGCGGATGCTCGTCGGCCTCTACGCACCGACATCGGGACGCGTGGACTTCTTCGGGCGCGATCTGGCCGAGATCAACGCGGCATCGGGTCGCGCGCTGCGGCAGAAGCTGCAGATGATCTTCCAGGATCCCTATGCCAGCCTGAACCCGCGCTGGCGCGTGGCGGACATCATCGCCGAGCCGCTGCACACGCATCGGCTCGTGAAGGATCGCGCCGAGGCCATGACGCGCGTCGACGAACTGCTGCGCCAGGTGCGGCTCGCGCCGGCCGACAAGGAGAAGTTTCCGCACCAGTTCTCGGGCGGGCAGCGACAGCGGATCAGCATTGCACGCGCGCTCGCGTCGCACCCGGAGTTCCTGGTCTGCGACGAGCCCACGTCGGCGCTCGACGTGTCGGTGCAGGCGCAGGTGCTGAACCTGATGAAGGACCTGCAGCGCGACCTCGGGCTGACCTATCTCTTCATTTCGCACAACCTGGCGGTGGTGCATCACATCGCCGACCGCGTGGGCGTCATGTACCTTGGCCGCGTGGTCGAACTCGCGCCGAAGCGCACGCTGTTCGCGCGTCCTGCGCATCCCTACACGCGGATGCTGCTCGATGCGATTCCCGATCTGGCGATGAGCGGCCGCGCGCGCACGCCGGTGGCCGGCGAGGTGCCGAACCCGCTCGATCCGCCGACCGGCTGCACGTTCAATCCGCGCTGCCCGCACGCGAACGAGCGTTGCAGGAAAGAGGTGCCGCTACAGAAGCCCGCGCCGCATCAGGATGGCGTGGCGCTGGTCGCCTGCCACGCGGTGGAAGAGGGAAGAATCTAGCGACGCGTTCCCTCCCCGCTTGCGGGGGG
>JBAIYN010000578.1:0-5136 GCA_037915775.1 Burkholderiales bacterium
TGCGTCGCCTTTCATCGATCAGCAGGGCGACTTCCTGCCGTCGTACGCCGGCCCTCGCGATGCGGACCTGGACGTTCGCTTCGCCGAAGTCGTGCTCGATCCGAAGGCTGGCACGATCACGTTCACCGGTATCGTCGCCGGCCCGATCGACAAGACCTCGGGCAAGTTCTATGTGTTCGGCATCGACCGCGGCAAGGGCGACGTCGGCCGCGACCTGGTGTTCCAGGGCCAACTGGGCGGCGACCCGAAGATCGGCAGCGGTGTGCGCTGGGATGCCGCGGTTGGCCTGACGGCCGGCGGGCAGGCCGTGTTCTTCGATGCGCTCAATCCGGGCATCGTCCCCTTACCCAGCGTGCCGGTCCGCATCAGCGGGAATCAGATCTCGGCCACGGTACCGCTGTCTCTCTTTCCATCGCAGGGATTCGAACTCAAGGACTACACGTTCAACCTGTGGCCGCGTTCGCAGGTTTCCCTTGCGAATACGACCGTCGCTGATTTCGCGCCCGATAACGGCGACGCTCCGGTCAGCGTCATAGGCAAGCGCGCCGCATTCAGAATGGTGCGTTCCGCGAAGGCCGAAAGCGTCGGCTGCCTGGCGAACGCAACTGGAGTCGTGACGATCCAGTCGGACGGGTCCGTGGAGGTGATGGATGTGTCGGTGCGTGGACTTCCACCCGGCGCGGATCTCGACTTGTTCGTCATCCAGCGGCCGAGCGCGCCGTTCGGCCTTGCGTGGTACCAGGGCGACGTCAAGACCGACAGCTCGGGGCAAGGTCACCAGCGCTTCATCGGTCGTTTCAGCGAGGAGACCTTCACCGTCGCGCCCGGCAGCAGTGCAGCGCCGGTCGTTCACAACAACGCGTTCCCCGATGCCGAACTCAATCCGAGCACGGCGCCGCTGCACCAATTCCATCTCGGGTTGTGGTTCAGCACGCCGGCAGACGCCGTCCGGGCCGGCTGCCCGGGCGATGTGACACCGTTCAGCGGCACGCACAGCGCCGGCATCCAGGCGTTGAGCACGAGGAACTTTCCTGACCTCCAGGGCCCGCTGCTGGGTCTGAAGCCGTGATCGAAGCTGCGAGCCGATGCGACGAATGGCAGAAACAGTTGAATCTTCCGCTTCGCTGGCAGCCATCAACGCCTCATCTTGCATCCCCGGACTCACCTATCGCACGCTGCGGCCGGGTGAGTCCGGGCTGTACCGCGCACTACGGTTCGAAAGTCTGAAGCGCGATCCCGACGGCTTCGGGTCCACCTACGAGGAGGAGTCGCGCGTCCCGACGCTGAAGTTCGAAGCCGCGATCGAGGCGCGCACGGCCGGCCGGTTCGTGATCGGTGCATTCGTGGGCGAACGCCTGGTCGGGCTCGCGGGATTCGCCCGTCAAAGCCGCAGCAAGACAACGCACCGCGGTGACATCTCGCAGGTCTACGTGGACCCCGCGCAACGCGGCCGATCGATCGCGCAGGGTCTGCTGCGAATGCTGCTGGATACGGCGTTCGGCTCGCCCGATCTCGAACAGGTCGAACTGGGCGTCGTGACCACGAACACGGCCGCGCTGCGCCTCTATCGGAAGCTCGGCTTCCGGGAATTCGGCCTGCTGGAGAACTACCTCAAGTCCGGCGATCTGCGCCGGCATATGTTTCTGATGCAACTCACGCGCGACAGGTATTTCGGTCTGAATCGCCCGCCGCCCACCCCAAGGAATCCGCATGCTTGAATTGCGACCCACTTGCGAAAACTGCAACAGGGCCTTGCCGCCCGACTCGCTCGAAGCCCGTATCTGCTCCTTCGAATGCACGTTCTGCGCACCGTGCGCGACCAACGTGCTTCGCAACGTTTGCCCAAACTGCGGCGGGGGCTTCGTGCCACGCCCGATACGGCCGGCGATCAACTGGAAAGGCAGCAATTTTCTCGGCAAGTACCCGGCCGGTGCGACGGTCAGACATCGACCGGTCGATGCGGAAGCCCATCGAGCGTTTGCCGCGCCGATCGCCGCACTGCGACCCGAGCAAAGGTAAGGCGCCCGCGCCGCCGGCCCGATGAACGCGGTCCTGTTTGCGCTGGTGACGGTCCTTTCCACGTCCGTGGGCGGCTTGTGCGCGCTCAGTCTCGGGTCCCGCCTTCATCTGGTCTCCGGCTTCACCGCGGGTGCGCTGCTCGGCGTGGTGGCGTTCGACCTGCTTCCGGAAATCTTCGATCTATCGCGCGGGTTGGGCGGCGACGGTCGGGAGGCAATGATTGCGCTTGCCGGCGGGTTCATGTCGTTCCATCTTCTCGAAACCGTCGCGCTCGTTCACGCCGCGCACGAATCCAACTATGCAAAGCATCGTCACCCGAGCGTCGGTGTCTTGTCGGCCGCCGCGATGATCAGTCACAGCTTCGTCGACGGCGTCGGTATCGGGCTCGCATTCCAGATCTCGACGGCGGTCGGCAGCACCGTTGCAGTGGCCGTGATCGCGCACGACTTCTGCGACGGCCTGAATACGGTGAGCCTGATGCTGATGCACGGGAATTCACACGCACATGCGCGCCGCATGCTCGCAATGAATGCCATCGCGCCGGTACTCGGCGCGCTGTCGACGCTTGCGTTCGATGTGCCGCCAGCGAGCCTGGTGCCCTGCCTCGGCTGCTTCGCCGGTGTGCTGCTCTACATAGGCGCGTCGGACATTCTGCCGCAGGCTCATTCCCGCACCGGCCCTGTCGCCGCGATGAGTTCGATCGGCTTCATGGCGCTTGGAGCATCGTGCATCTACGCCATTCTGCGCGTAACCGGCTGACGCCACGCGCACGCGTCCGCCCGAGCCGCACTGCAGCCCCGGACGCCCGCGTCGGCGTTGCGTTACCGCGCGCCCCGCGATCGACCCGAGTCCGTCGGCGGTGCAGCACGTCAGCGCTGATGCCCCTTGCCAATTCGCTACAGCGCTGACCTCAGCGCGCCGATCATCCAGTCGATGAAGATCCTCGTGCGCGACGGCAGCAGTCGCGCGCTCGGATACGTCAGGCTGACCGGCCATGGCTCGACCTCGAAGTCGGCCAGCACGATGCGCAGGCGCCTGGCCGCGACCAGCGGTGCGGCCTGGTACGACAGGCAGCGACCGAATCCAAGCCCGGCTGCACAGGCTTCCAGCATTGGTGCCGCGAGATTGCATTCGAGCGGCCCCTGCACGTTGACGGTGAGCGCGCGGCCGGCCTCGCGAAACTCCCAACGGTTGCCATCGGTGGCGTTGAAACACAGGCAGGGCAGATTCGCCAGTTCGCGCGGATGCGATGGCGTTCCGAGCCGCCGCAGCAACGAGGGGCTCGCGACCACGACACGGCGGATGCGGCCAACGCTGCGCGCGACCACGCTCGAATCCCGCAGATGTCCGATGCGTACGCCGACATCGAGTCCCTCTTCGACCAGGTTGACCACCCGGTCGACCAGCACGAGGTTGACCCGCATCTTCTGGTAGCGCTGCAGGAAGCGCGTGACGGCCGGCGCGACGTGATACTGGCCGAACAGGACCGGCGCGGTCACGTTCAGGTTGCCGCTCGGCTCGCCCTGCCCGGCGCCCAGCGAACGGTCGGCTTCATCGAGGTCGGCCAGGATGCGTCGTGCACGCTCCAGGTACTGCCGGCCGTCCTCGGTCAGCGACAGGCGTCGCGTCGTGCGGTTCAGCAGGCGGACGCCCAGTTCGGACTCGAGCGCCGCCAGCGTGCGCACCACGGCGGGCAGCGAGGAGCCGAGTGCATCGGCAGCCGCGGTGAGGCTGCCGCGGTCGACGATGGCGACGAGCGCGCGCAGCGCCCTGACCTTATCCATTTGCGGATGATTGCTGCGCAAATCGGAGCAGTCAAATCCGCTTAGCCGTCTTTATTCCATCCGTCAATCGGCCAAGAATGGCGGCCTCCGCGTTGCGAGGTCATCATGCCGATCAAGCTGTACCGCTATGCCCTGTCGGGTCACTGCCACCGCGTCGAGCTGTTTCTGCGCCTGCTCGAGCTGCCGTTCGACCTGATCGACGTCGACCTCGGTCGCGGCGAACACAAGACGCCGGAGTTTCTGGCCCTGAATGCCTTCGGGCAGGTGCCGGTCCTGGTCGACGGCACCGTGGTGATCGCCGACTCCAACGCGATCCTCACCTATCTGGCGCTGCGCTATGCGGGCGAAGCGTGGCTGCCGCGCGATCCGGTCGGCGCCGCACGCGTGCAGCGCTGGCTGTCGGTTGCCGCGGGACCGCTTGCTTTCGGCGCCGCGACCGCGCGCGTGATCCAGTTGTTCAAGCGTCCGCTCGATCCGAAGGACGCGGTCGAACGCGCCCATGCGCTGCTGCGCGTGATGGAGGAGACGCTATCCGCCGCAGGCAGCGACTTCATCGCGGCGGCGCGGCCCACCATTGCCGACCTCGCGTTGTACAGCTACACCGCGCACGCGCCGGAAGGCAATGTCGCGCTCGACGCATATCCCGCCGTACGCGCCTGGCTGCGGAGGATCGAGGCGCTGCCCGGATTCATGCCGATGCCGGCAAGCCGCGTCGGCCTCGCGGCCTGAGACGATCCGATGTCGAGCCGACTCGATGGGCCGGACGCGGCGTCGCCATTCCACGCCGGCGAGCAGGCGGTGCAGGCGCGCGCCGGATCGCGCGAGCGGATGGCGCAGATCGGCCCGCGCGTGATCCGCAGCGCGATGCCGCTGCAGCATCGCGAGTTCTTCGCGCTGCTGCCCTTTGTCGTGCTCGGCGCAGTGGACGACACCGGGCAGCCCTGGGCGACACTGCTTGCGGGGCCGGCAGCGGGATTCGTCACTTCGCCTGACGACACGCACCTGCGCATCGATGCGTTGCCGCCCGATGGCGATCCGCTGCGGCCGCTGCTGCACGACGGCGCGCCAGTTGCGCTGCTCGGCATCGAATTGCCGACGCGACGGCGCAATCGAGCCAACGGCCGCATCGTCGACGCGGGCACTGCGGGCTTCGGCCTGCACGTCCTGCAGAGCTTCGGCAACTGTCCGAAATACATCCAGCGCCGCGAACTGCAACAGCGGGCAGACACGCTGCCCGGCGCGACCCGGCGCGCGCATCGAATCGACGCGGACGCGGTGGACCTAATGCGGCGCGCGGATACGTTCTTCGTCGCGACCCATGCCGCCGGCAGCG
>JBAIYN010000083.1:0-13456 GCA_037915775.1 Burkholderiales bacterium
CAGACCATTCGCAAAGGCTATCCAAAACCGCGTTGCCGGGAAATCGTCCGTGCGGGGGCAGCGCGCGGTGTGGCGTCGCGCGGCGATCCGGTGGAACTTTTCACGATGAAATCGCGCGCAGGTGGCGCCGTTGCCGGCGCGGCGCAATCGTCGTGCGCTGCGCGCGCGGCGGCTGCGCCGTGTCGGTGAACGACAGGCGGCCGCGCGCGCCGCTGGCGACGTAGTCGGCAGCGAGCGTTTCGGCAGCCTGCGCGGGCGCGACGCCGGCCTCGACCAGCCAGCGGCGCAGCAGCTCGTACAGCTCCTCGTTGGCGATGGAGTGCGTGCGGCCGGTCTGCGCGTGCAGCCAGTCCGACAGCGCGAGGAAGCGCTCGAACGGCGCGTCGCGCAGCAGCAGCGGCAGCGTGCGCGCGAAGCGGCCCGAGTTGGCAACGCGCTCCCAGTAGCTCGCGAAGCGGGCGATCCGCTGCATCGTCGGAAAGTCGATGCGGTCGGTCGCCAGCACGTTGTACGGCGGGTCGGGATTGAAGCGCAGCGCGAATCCTTCCGCATGACGCGCGATCGGCGCGCCGCGCAGCCGCTTCAGGATGCCGAGCTGGATCTCGTGCGGAGCGAGCGCCACCAGCCGATCGAAACCGCGCGCGAAGCTCGCGACATCCTCGCCCGGCAGCCCGGCGATCAGGTCGACGTGCAGATGCGCGTTCGTGTGCGCGCGCAGCCAGCGCAGGCTGGCTTCCGCGGCCGCGTTGTCCTGCCGGCGCGAGATCAGCTGCTGCACCTGCTCGTTCCACGTCTGGATGCCGATCTCGAACTGCAGCGCGCCGGGCGGAAAGCGCGCGATCCATTCGCGCAGCCGCTCCGGCAGGTGATCGGGAATCAGCTCGAAGTGCACGAACGGCGGATCATCCGGATGCTGCTCGATGCGTTCGAGGAAGAAGCGCAGGATCGCGATCGACGCATCGATCTTCAGGTTGAACGTGCGATCGACGAACTTGAAGTGCCGCGCACCGCGCGCAAAGAGCTGCGCCAGTTCGTCGAGGAACGGCACCAGCGGAAACGGCCACGAGGTCTTGTCGAGCGCCGACAGGCAGAACTCGCACTTGAACGGGCAGCCGCGCGATGCTTCGACATACACATGCCGATGGAGCAGGTCGGCGTCGCTGAACTCGCGATACGGGAATGCGATCGCTTCGAGCGGCGGCTGCTCGCCCGCGTGCACTTTCATCAACGGCCGCGGCCCGTGCAGTATCTGGTGCGCCAGCCTGGCAAACGTTGCGTCGCCCCAGCCGGTGACCACGTAGTCCGCGAGCGCGCAGATCCGCTGCGCGTCGACCTCGTGGCTGACCTCCGGCCCGCCGACGACGACCGTCACCTGCGGCGCGACCGTCTTGAGCACCGCGACGATGCGCGTCGTCTCCTCGACGTTCCAGATGTACACGCCGAAGCCGACCACGCGCGGCGATTGCAGCAGCAGCTGCTCGACCACCTCCTCCGCGCGACGGCCGAGCACGAACTCGACGATCGCGCAGTCGTCGCGCAGTGCGCCCAGATTCGCGCGCAGATAGCGCAGCGCGAGCGATGCGTGAGCGTAGCGGGCGTTCAGCGTCGACAGGACGATCGATGCCATTTTTGGATTATCGAACTTCCCATGCTCGCGCGACGCGCATGTCGATGATCACGCGCGCGCGTGGCGCGCATGTCGATGATCCCGCGCCCGCGCGCCGCGCCTCTCGACGATGATCGCGCTCCGCTGCGCGGGCAGCAAATCGACGGTGGAAGGAGAGAGGCGACATGGCGACACGCGCGACGATCGGTCAGGAACTGCATTTCACTCCCGGCGAGGCTCGGCCGCAGCCCCCGCTTTCGGCAACCAAGCTGTCGATCAGCGGCCGCGCCCAGGAGGCCGGACAGATCCGGCTCGACGTGCCGCCCGACGCGCTGAAGGAAGTCATCGCGCAGAAGCAGCTGGCGGTGACGCAGGTCTTCAAGACGCTCGACGTCATACACAACGACCTGGACGGCTTCCTGATCAAGGTTGCCGATCCGATCGCGCCCGCGCTCGACGGCGTGCTGCTCAATCCCGACGGCACGCCCGCGCAGGGCCTGTCCGTGCAGGCGCAGGCGCCGCAATATACGCAGGCGGAGCTGAAGGCCGATCCGAAGCTCGCCAACCTCGCTTGGCCCGCGCCGCAGGCGATCACCGACGCGCGCGGCGCGTTCAAGCTCACGGTGCCGACGGTGCCGGTGCCGAGCAACGGCCTGACCCTCTCGGTGCGCGGCGCGGCGGATTCGCTGCAGGTCGCGCTCAGCCGCGTGCTGCTGGTCGACGGCCATGCCGGCACGCTGCCGCTGGCGAAGGCGCTCGCGCCGTTGCCGGTGAGCGTGGTCGCGCAACTGAAGCAGATCCAGTCCGACATCCTCGCCGCAAGCCCGCAGCAGGTCGACGAGCGGCCGCAGGACTTCGCCGCGCCGGCACCGCAGCTGACGCTCGGCGAGGGCGACTGCGCGCGCTACTTCCGCTCGGGCAGCGGCGTGATCGACCGCTTCCAGTATTCGGTGCTGATCCGGCTCGTCGAACCACAGATGAATCAGTGGATTCCGCTGTTTCGCCTGCGCGTCGGCGACCGCAACTACGTGCCGTTCGCACTGCCGCATGTGGCCGATTCGTTCTGGAACGCCACCGGTGCCGCGAATGCGATTTCCAGCCTGCAGGGGCTCGGGTCGCTGGTGCTGGTGAACCGCACGCCGATCGACCGGCCGATCGACGTGACCGATTTTCACGACAAGATCGAGAAGAGCCCTGTGTTCCTGCCCAAGGCCTCCACTCTCGGCCTGGGCTACATCGTCCACCTGCAGCAGACCTGGATTCCGGCCGGCCTGTCGCTCGGAGATCTCGTGTACTCGCTGCCGCTGGCACCGGGCGAACAGCAGCGGATCGCGATCGAGGAGCGCGTGCAGACGGCGAGCGAGCGCGACATCGAGACCTTCAGCGAGGACGAATTCCAGACCTATCGCGAGACGCAGGATTCTTCGGCCCTGGCGGTGTTCAATTCCGCCTACGACGAGGCGGTGCACGGCGGCAGCTCGATGCAGTCGTCGAGTCGCACCGGCAGCGTGGCGGCCACCGCGTCCACCGGCATCATCGGCGCGATCTTCGGCGGCGGCGGCGTGTCGGGCGGCTATTCGAGTTCGTCTTCATCGGGCAGCACCAGCAGCTGGCAGAACACCAGCCGCGACTTCACCTCGAGCGCGTCGCAGCAGATGCACGGAGCGCTCGGCCGCGTGGCCGCCGCCAGCCGCCGGGGCGCGCGCACCAACATCCGCGTCGCGACCGCGACCGAACGCACGCAGGTGACCACGCGCGTGGTGACCAATCACAACAAGGGGCATGCGCTGACCATGCAGTGGTGGGAGGTGCTGCGCCACTTCAGCGTGACGTCCGAGGTCGACGACGTGCAGCTGGTGTGCTTCGTGCCGCTGGAGCTGATCCAGTTCCTGCCAGAGGGACAGCCGTTCTCGCTCGCGGCGATGCCGGGCCTGCGGCAGGCGCTGCTCGACCGCTGGGCGATGCTGATCCGCTACCACGACGTGATCAGCGCGCTCGTGCGGCGTAATGCCGAGTATGCGTACGGCATGCAGCAGCTGCGCAACTTCGCCGCCAATCCGGAGATCCAGCCGGCGTCGAGCACGCTGCAGACGGACACCATCAACTTCACGCTGACCGGCACCTTCGTGCCGTTCGAGGAGATCTTCGTCACGGTGATCGGCCGCACCGGCGCGCGCGTCGGGCCGATCAAACTGACCGCGCCGACCCCGATCACCACCGTGGATCTCACGCCGGAGAAGTACGCATCGCGGCAGGAACTGCTCGGGCACCTGAAGGACCGGCGCCTGAACGCCAACGATGCGACGCTGAAGGCAAGCATCCCGCTGCCGGACTGGTTTGCACGCTCGGACGTGGCGCGGCTGGACATTTCGCGTCGATTCACGTCGCTGTCGTACAAGCTGAAGCTGCCGGCGGTGAACTTCGCCGCCACGCTGCTCGGCGACCTGCTCGCGCTGCAGACCGCGCTGCAGAACCAGACCATCGCACTGGCACCGGCCGAACTCGAGCGCGAACTCGGCGGCCCGGTGATCCGCACTGCGGACGCAGTGCTGCCCGGCAACGTGAATCTGCTGTCGGCCGCCAGCTACTCGGCCGGCGACCAGATGCCGGGCACGCTGTCGATGCCGGCCGTACGCGTGGCGCCGGTGCTGTCGTTCGCCGACATGCTGCGCATCGAGGCCGTGTTCCACCACGTGATCCGCAACACCGTGTTCTATTCGAAGGCGGTGTGGGCGGCGTTGTCCGACGAGGAGCGCGCGATCCTGCTGGAGCGCTTCACGATCGGAGTGCCGGCCGGCGGCGTCACCGGTCCGGACCAGGAGGTGCCGCTGCTGAACTGCGTGGCCAACCGCGTGCTCGGCTTCTTCGGCAACGCGGCAATCATGCCGTTCGCGATCCCGCCGCAGGTCGCGGCGTCGATGAAGGTCACGTCGCGCGACATCCAGGACGCCTTGCTGCGCTTCCACCGTCAGGCGTTCCAGCCGCCGCGCTCGTCGATCACGCTGCCCGCACGCGGCACGCTCGGCGAAGCGGTGCTCGGTGCGTGCGCATCGGCGGAGAAGATCGACCTGACGCGCTTCTGGAACTGGCAGGACTCGCCGAGCGACCAGGCCGATGCGATCCCGGCGTCGGTGTTCACGCCGGCCCAGCCGCTGACCGCGGCGCCCGCCGCGAGCGCGGGCGGTTCCGGCGTCGGCGGCGGTGCGGGTTCGGCGGGCAGCATCATCTCGATCAACAGCCCGGCCGCGACCACGCCGTCGACCGCGCTGCTCGATGCGCTGATCGCGAAGTCGCCCGATCTTGCGAAGGAACTGAACATCACCGGGCTGGACACGCTGCAGAAGCAGATCGCGGCCGACACGCAGAGCGCCGCCTCGGGACGCAAGGAAGCCATCGACTCCGTGACCAACATCCAGATGCAGGCGATGAAGAGCGCCGAAGGCATGGTCAAGTCGGTGGCCGACGCCGCCGCGAAGATCGTGCCTGCGTTGGCCGGCGTACCTGCTGGTGGCGGTGGCGGTGGCGGAGGCGGCGGCAGCGGCGGAGGCGGTGGCAGCGGCGGCGGTGGTGGCGGAGGAAGTGGCGGCGGAGGCGGCGGCTGATGTTCCTCGCGCACCCGACGACGCAACCAACCCACTCACGAAAGGATCCTGATCATGGCCGATGACAACACCCTCGCGAACGTCGAAACCCTCGCCGGCAAGGTGATGGACGCGCTCGCCGATATCCTGCGCACATCGACCTCGCCCGACGCGCTGGCCGCGCAGAACCTGCTGCTCAAGCGGATGGCGCTCGAAGGGGACGTTTTTCCGTCGCGCGTGCCGCCGCCGAAGAACATCACCGAGGTCGGCGGATACCTGAACCTGCTCGAGACACTGAACGAACCCGAGATGCGCACGCAGGCGCTGGCGGCGATTCTCGGCGTGGCCGGGCCGAATCCGATCCCCGGCTTCGTGCCGACCGGACCCGTGCTGTACGACGTGATGCGCGCCAACGACCGTCCGGCCGGCGCCGCGCAGCCGACGATCCCGGTGCAGTTCCGCATCCGCAACGACTTCGCGCCCGCCTTCGATGCGGCACTCAAGACGATCCACGACACCGGCTGCATGCTGCCGATCCTCAGCGCGGCGCCGGACCTGCCGCCTGCAGCGAGCGGTGCCGCGCCACCGGCGGATCTGCTCCCGTTCCTCGGCCGCACGCTCGACCTGATGCCGACCGCGGCGCTCGCCGATCCGGACGCCGATGCACTCGCGGTCGCGCGGCTCGACGGCACTGCGACCCTGCTGGTCGCGGCGCGCCAGATCGATGCGACCGCGCCCCAGGCAGGGACGGTGGCGACGCAGAAGTGGGTGGCCTGGAAGTGCGACGCGAACGCGTGCGCAGAATCGACCGCGGACCGCAAGTACCTGCCGCTGGCGCCGATCCTGAACGCGGCCGGCTGGTACCAGCCGGCGCTGGTGGCGCCAGCCAAGCTCGCCAGCCCCGGCAACTGGTCGCGCTGGACCAACGTCACGGGTCTCATCGCGGGCACGAGCCGATTCGGCGACGAACTGAGCCAGCGCTTCGCACGGGCGGAGATCGCCTCTTCGGTGCTGCGCGACGCGCTCGACTGGGTCTGGGACGGACAGACCTTCAAGGCGCCCTGACCCCGGTCAATTGACGCGCGGCCGCGCGCGGCGCGGCTGCGCTACAGTGCTCGTCAAGAAATCGTGCGAGCACATGCGGCTGACATTCCTCGGCGCCGCCGGTGAGGTGACCGGCTCGTGCACGCTGGTCGAGTCCGGCGGTACGCGCTTCCTGATCGACTGCGGCATGTTCCAGGGCGCCAGCCGCGGGCCGCTGTCGGCGGCGGTGAAGAACCGGCGCGCATACGAACGCGACCTCGGCCGCGTCGATTTCATCGTGCTCACGCACGCGCACATCGACCACTGCGGCCTGCTGCCGCGCTTCGCGCGCGCGTCGCGCACCCAGTCGCAGCCGTCGATCTACTGCACCCGTCCCACCGCGGACCTGGTGCCGGTGATGCTGAAGGACAGCGCGCACGTGCAGACGCGCGACACCGGCCCCGGGCGCCATGGCCGGCGCGGCGCCGCGACCGACGAGCCCCTTTACACGATGGAAGACGTCGATCGGCTCGCGATGCGCCTGCACAGCGTGCCGTACGACGTCGAGTTCCAGCCGCACCCCGACGTGCGCATCTGCCTGCGCAATGCCGGCCACATCGTCGGCGCCGCGTCCGTGCACGCGCGCCTGCGCGACGGCCGCCGCGAGCGGACGCTGCTCGCGTCAGGCGATCTGGGCGAGGCTTCGCCGCTGCTGGTCAGCGACCGCGCGCCGCCCGTTGCCGCCGACGCGATCGTCGTCGAGTCCACCTATGGCGACCGCAATCACCGCTCGCTGCAGGACACCGAAGCCGAACTGATCGAGGTGCTCGACGACGTGCTGCACCGGCGCCACGGCAACCTGATCGTGCCGGCGTTCGCGCTCGGCCGCACGCAGGAGTTCCTGGTGCTGCTGTACCGGCTCGCGCGCGACGGCCGCATCCGCGCGCCGCTCGTGTTCGTGGATTCGCCACTGGCGCGGCAGGCGAGCGAGGTGACGTTCGCGCACCTGGACGCGCTCGACGAACTGGCGGGGGAATTCCATGCCGCGCAGCGCGCGCGCAAGCTGCCGTTCGCGCTGCGTTACACCGAAAGCGCCGAGGACTCGATGTTCCTGAACTCGATCCACCAGGGCGCGGTGATCATCGCCGCCAGCGGCATGTGCGAGGCCGGGCGCATCCGCCATCATCTGCGGCACAACCTGCCCCGGCGGGAATGCGGGGTGCTGTTCACCGGCTTCCAGGCTGCCGGCACGCTGGGCCGGCGCATCGTCGACGGCGCCGCCAGCGTCTCTCTGTTCGGCGAATCGATCCCGGTGCGCGCCTCCGTGCACACGCTCGGCGGACTGTCGGCGCACGCGGGCCAGGATTCGCTGGTCGACTGGCTGCGCGCCGCGCGACGGGGGTCGCAGGCGTTGTTCATCGCGCACGGCGAGCCCGAAGCGGCGCATGCACTCAGCGCTCGCGTCGCGAAGGAATTGCGCTGGAGCCCCACGATCGCCGAAGCGGAGAAGACCTATGCCGTCTGATCGACCGGCACCGCTGCAGCGCGACGTCGCCCCGCCCGCTGAAGCGCCGGGCCGACCCGGTGCGGAAGGCAATTCGCTGGTCGCGCGCCGTCTGGGAATTGACACCTACCGCGAGAACGTCGCCTACCTTCGCCGCGACTGTCCCGTGTACCGCGCCGAAGGGTTCCAGGCGCTGTCGAAGGTCGAGGTGACCGCGCGCAACGGCACCGGCCCGAAATCGATTCTCGCGGTCGTCAACGTCGTCGACGATCCGCGCCTGCTGGGCGAGTGCGAGCTCGGCCTGTCGGAGGAGGCTTTCGCGCTGCTGGCGATCAACGAGGGCGAGCCGGTGCATATCGCGCATGCCGAGCCGCCGCCGTCGATGGGCGCGCTGAAGAGAAAGATCGGCGGCGAACGGCTCGCCCCGGACGAACTGCAGGCGGTCGTGCGCGACATCGCCTCCTACCGTTACTCGAAGATCGAACTGGCGGCATTCGTCGTGGCGGCGAACCAGTTCGAGCTCGATCGCGACGAGGTGCTGTACCTGACCGAGGCAATGGCCGCCGTCGGGCGCACGCTCGACTGGGACGAAAAGCCGGTGGTCGACAAGCACTGCATCGGCGGGCTGCCCGGCAACCGCACGTCGATGATCGTGGTGCCGATCGTGGCGGCACACGGCATGCTGATTCCCAAGACGTCGAGCCGAGCGATCACTTCGCCGGCGGGTACGGCCGACACCATGGAGTGCCTGGCCCGCGTGGATCTGCACTTCGAGCGAATGCGCGAGATCGTGCATGCGCACCGCGGCTGCCTCGCCTGGGGCGGCCGCGCGGCACTGTCGCCGGCCGACGACGTGCTGATCTCGGTCGAGCGCCCGCTGTCGATCGATTCGCCGGGACAGATGGTGGCGTCGATCCTGTCGAAGAAGATCGCCGCCGGCTCCACCCACCTGGTGCTGGACATCCCGCTCGGCCCGACTACGAAGGTGCGGCACATGGACGACGCGCAGCGGCTGAAGAAGCTGTTCGAGTATGTGGCACGCCATGTCGGCATGGCGCTCGACGTGGTGATCACCGACGGCCGCCAGCCGGTCGGCCGCGGCATCGGGCCGGCGCTGGAGGCGCGCGACGTGCTGCAGGTGCTGAACAACGATCCGAATGCGCCGTTCGACCTGCGCAACAAGGCACTGCGGCTGGCCGGGCGCGTACTGGAGTTCGACCGCGACGTGCGCGGCGGCGACGGTTTCGCGCTGGCGCGCGACATCCTCGATTCCGGCCGCGCGCTGGCGAAGATGAACGCAATCATCGACGCGCAGGGGCGTGCGGCCGGGCTGCCGCCGGCGGCGCGCCTCACGCATGTCGTCGAGGCTCCCGCTGCGGGCACCGTGACGGCGATCGACTGCGAGAGAATGGCGCGCCTCGCACGGCTCGCCGGGGCGCCGAAGGTGAAGGGAGCGGGAGTGGACCTGCTGAAGAAGCTGGGCGACGGCGTCGAGCGCGGCGAGCCGCTATACAGGATCCTCGCCGATACCCCGACCGAGCTCGCGTTCGCGCGCGACGTGGCGACCCGTGCGAGCGGCTTCACGATCGGTGCGCCCGAACAGATCGCGCATGGCTACGTGGAGTTCTAGCCCGTGAACGGTGCAATGTCGATGCTGCTGTACTTCGAGGACGAGGAGCGCTTCGCGCGCGAGCTCGCCGCGGCCGCGGGGCTCGCGGCGCACCGGGTCGAGCGGCATCGCTTTCCGGACGGCGAACTGAAGCTCACGCTGCCGGCGCGGCTGCCGCCGCGCGTGATCGTGCTGCGCTCGCTGCACCAGCCGAACGAGAAGCTGGTCGAGTTGATGCTGCTCGCGCAGACGGCGCAGGAACTCGGCGCGCGCGAACGCGTGCTGGTCGCGCCGTATCTAGGCTACATGCGCCAGGACATCGCGTTCACTCCGGGCGAGGCCGTCAGCCAGAGGATCATCGGCCGCTTCCTCGCCGCGCTTTTCGAAGCGGTGATCGCGGTGGATCCGCATCTGCATCGCACCGGCCAGCTGCAGAGCGCCGTGCCGGCCGCGCGCACGATCGCGGTCGCCGCCGCGCCGCTGCTGACGCCGCTGCTCGCCCGCGAAACCAGGCGCCCGGTGCTGGTCGGCCCCGACGAAGAGTCGCAGCAGTGGGTGAGCGCGGCGGCCACGGATCGGTACGAGTGGACGGTTTGTCGCAAGACGCGCAACGGCGATCGCGACGTCGAGGTGCAGCTTCCGGCACACGAGATCCGCGGTCGCGACGTCGTGCTGATCGACGACATTGCCAGCACCGGCCGTACGCTGGCGCAGGCGGCGCGTGCGCTGTCGTCGGCGGGAGCGGCGGCCATCGACGTGTTCGTCACGCACCCAGTGTTCGTCGGCGATGCGCTCGACGTGCTGCACGCGGCCGGCGTGCGGAGGATCTGGAGCAGCGACACGGTCCCGCATGAGACCAACGCGGTCTCGGTCGTGGCTTTGCTCGGCGCGACGCTGCGCGGGCTGTAGAAAATAAAAGGCCCGCGCGTCGTGCTACCGCGCGGGCTTCTGGCCGTCGGCCGCCCTTGGACCGACCCGGTCAGTCTGGATTGCTTACTTCAGGTGCTTGCTGACGAACTTGGTCAGCTCGAACATCGACGCCTGCGCCTTGCCGAACAGCGCGCGCAGCTTCTCGTCCGCATTGATCATGCGTTTGTTGACGGCGTCCTGCAGCTTGTTCTTCTTGATGTACTTCCAGATCTGGCTGGTGACTTCCGTACGCGGCATCGGCGTGGAGCCGATGATCGCCGCCAGCGGACCGGTGGGCATCAGCGGTTTCATGAAAGCTGCATTCGGCTTGCGCGCGGCTTTCTTCTTCGGTGCGGCTTTCTTCGGTGCGGCTTTCTTCGCGACCTTCTTGGCGGTCGCTTTCTTCGGCGCGGCTTTCTTCTTCGTCGCCTTCTTCGCAGTTGCTTTCTTCGCCTTCTTGGCAGTTGCCATCGAACAATCTCCTAAGCAAGGGTTCAGTCAGACCACAGCGACAGCGTTCTCGTCGGAAACTGCAGCAAGAGCGCTCTCGTTGCGTGACGCGGATACTAAGAGCGAAATGCAGCGCGATGCAAGGGTTTTCAGAGGGAAATTTGATGCGGGTTAGCTCGCACGCAACGCATTTTCAGAGGGAAAACGCCAATCGGGCCACCACCGCGGCCTCCGCCAAGGGGTAAAAGCCACCACAAGATGTTGATCGTCTGGGGGCGGGCTGCTCGACATCTTGGGCCACTTGTGGTGCTCGCTTCATGCAAGGCGTGCCGGGCGCCCGGCACCGGGATCCGTGGGTATCCGCGCGCATCCCACCGTCCCGCAGTCGGCAGGGAGTGTGGCCCGGATGACGCACTCGCGAGCACGGTCGGCACGCCCCTCGTCTGCCGCTGCGCGGCGCTTAACCGCAGCCGCCGCTGCGGTTAGCCTCGACGGGAGCTTGCCGCTCGAGCTCTGCGACCATGCGGGCAATCCGGTCGGCAAGCTTCTCAGTCGTCAGTTCTTCGCGGAGGCGCTCGACCAGCAGGGGGAACGCGAACGGGGTCGGCTGCTGCAGGTGGCGGTACACCAGGCGCTGCGAGCGCATCCGCGCCAGCGCGGCGCGCAGACGGCCCAGGTCGAGCTCCTGTTCCAGCACCTCGCGTTCTGCCTGGGTCAGCAGCAGGTTGCCGGCGTCGTACTTGCGAAACACCTCGTAGAACAGGCTGCTCGACGCCTGTAGCTGGCGGGTCGACTTCGGCTGGCCGGGAAAGCCCTGGAAGATCAGCCCGGACACCCGCGCGATCTCCCGAAAGCGGCGCTGCGCGAGTTGGCCGGCATTCAGGCTCGCCAGGATGTCCTCCAGCAGGCCCTCCTCCCGCAGCAGCGCAGCGCTGTCGCGCCACAGGGCGCGCCAGTCGATGTCGCTGGTCGAAAGCAGTTCGATCCCGTAGTCGTTGACGGCCAGCGAGAAGCTCGATGCGACGAGGCGCCCGGCACGGTAGGCAAGCAGCGACGCCAGGCCCTGATGCGCGAGACGCCCTGCGAACGGGTACACGAACAGGTGGCGGCCCTCGCGCGATCGCAGCGATTCGACCACCAGACCTGTGCGCGTCGGAACCGCGGACCAGCGCGCCTGCAATTCGAGCAACGGCCGGGCGAGCCTCAGCGCGGCCGAGTCGTAGCGGCCTGCCAGCGCGCCCTCGAGCTCCTGCAGCACCGCGTCGGCCATCTCGGTCGACAGCGGCATCCGCGTACCGGCCCAGCGCGGCACCGCACCGCTCTTGCGCCGCGCCGGCGTCACGAACGCCGTCATGTCCTGCACCCGCACCAGTTCGAGCAGCTTGCCGCCGAAGGTGAAGACATCGCCGGGGTTCAGGCGGGCGATGAAGTTCTCCTCGATGTGGCCGAGCTTGGCGCCGTTGCTGTAGCGGACCAGCATCGACGCCTCGGCGACAATGGTGCCGACCGACATCCGGTGGCGGCGGGCGATCTGCGCATCGCACACACGGAACACGCCGTCGGATGCCCTCTCCACGCGCCGGTACTGCGGATACGCGCGCAGCGATTCGCCGCCGCGGCCGATGAAATCCAGCGCCCATTGCCATTCGGCGTCGGAGAGGCGGCGATAGCTGAATGCCTCGCGCACCTCGGCCAGCAGCTCGGCATCGTCGAAGCCTGTGCCGAGCGCGACGGTCACCAGATGCTGCACCAGCACGTCGAGCGGCTTGTCCGGCGCGCGGCGCGATTCCACGCGCCCGTCGCGCACGCCGGACTGCGCGGCCTTCTGCGCCGCGGCAGCCTCGACCAGTTCGAGCGTGTTGGTCGGCACCAGAGTCACGCGCGATGCCCGGCCGGGCGCGTGCCCGCTGCGACCGGCGCGCTGCAGCAGCCGCGCCACGCCCTTGGGCGAACCGATCTGCAGCACCCGCTCGACCGGCAGGAAGTCCACCCCCAGATCGAGGCTGCTGGTCGCGACCACCGCCTTCAGGCGTCCGTCCTTCAGGCCGCGCTCGACCCAGTCGCGCACGTCGCGGTCGAGCGACCCGTGATGCAGGGCGATCAGCCCGGCCCACTGCGGCCGCGCGCCGAGGAGCGACTGATACCAGATCTCCGCCTGCGAACGCGTGTTGGTGAAGACGAGCGTCGTGCCGCTCGCGGCGATTTCACGCACGACCGGCTCGAGCATCTTGATGCCGAGATGGCCGCCCCAGGGAAAGCGACCGGGATCGTCGGGCAGCAGCGTGTCGACCACGATCTCCTTGTCGGTGCGGCCGCGCACCAGCACGCCGTCCGCACCCGCGAGCAGCGTCTGCATCGCCTCGTCGAGGTTGCCGAGCGTGGCGGACAGACCCCACACAGCAAGCTGCGCGTGCGGGTGGGGAATGCCCCAAGGTGCTGGCTCCCCTCCCCCCGTCCCGGGGCGAGGAGCATCCGCGGCTGGCGCGCTCAACTCGCGCGCGAATCGGCGCAGGCGGGCGAGCGCCAGTTGCACCTGCACGCCGCGCTTGTTGCCGATCAACTCGTGCCATTCGTCCACCACGACCATCGCAAGCTCGCCGAGCCGCTCGCGGCAGTCGGCGCGCGTCAGCAGCAGTGACAGGCTCTCAGGCGTGGTGACCAGCACCTCGGGCAGGCGGACGCCCTGCCGGGCGCGTTCGGCGGACTCGGTGTCTCCGGTGCGCACCCCGACCCGCCAATTCAGCCCGAGCGAGGCAAGCGGAGCCTCGAGCGCG
>JBAIYN010000069.1:0-1568 GCA_037915775.1 Burkholderiales bacterium
TTTGACCTGCAGGCGAAGTACGCAGAGGTCATGCCGCTGCAGGCGGTGCTTGCCTATCTCCGCGGCCTGCCGGCCGTACCTTGAGCCGCGCGGAAAAGGTATACAGGAAAGGGCAGATTGCACGATCAGGATCACCGATCGGTTCGCTCGGCAGGAGGCGCCCCGCGAGCCAGCGGTCCCGGTTATTGCTCGTGTTTCTGGTAGCAGACCGGGGGATTGACCAGCACAAACAAGCACTTCGATCTGGCGAACGCGCAGCACGTCGCATCAACGCTCGCACGGGCTCGCCGCGTTGCCACGCCCTGACCTGCACGGTAAGCTCCGCGGTCAGACGCCGACATTGCATACAGTGAGCCGCTGCTCGCGCGCCGCTGCATACCAAGAAGCCGGTTGGAAAACGATGTCTTTCAGGGGGAGTAAACCGATGCTGTCCGGAACACCGTCACGTCTGATGCTGCTCGTGTGCGTGGCCTCGTCGGTGTTGGTTGCCGCGCCCGCCAGTGCCGATTCCGCTGCCGCGGCGGACACCTCCAGCGCCGCAGCCAGCGAGCTTCCCGAGGTGGTGGTGACCGCACGGCAGCGATCCGAGAGTCTGGTCACCGCGCCGGTCGCCGTCGAAGCCTTGACCTCGCGCGACATCAGGGAGGCCGGGATCGAGCGCCCGATGGACTTCATCGCGCTCACGCCCGGGGTGTCGTTCGTGAAGACCGCGGAGGCGGGCGACCTTCAGGTCAGCATCCGCGGAGTAAATACCGGGCGCGACACGGAAACGAACTTCGCCTTCGTGGTCGACGGAGTGCTGCAGACCAATCCCTACGCCTTGAACCAGGAGCTGTCGAACCTCACCGAAATCCAGGTCGTCAAGGGTCCGCAGGGGGCGATCTACGGACGCAACGCGGTCGCGGGCGCAATCATCATCGATACCCGCAAGCCCGGCGACAGCCTGAGCGCGGACGCCACGGTGAGCTACGCCAATCACGATTCACCGCGGGCCAACCTCTGGCTCGCGGGTCCGCTCAGCGACACCGTATCCGCGGGTATCAACGCCTTCTACACCAAGACCAACGGTTTTTACTCCGATTCTTTTCTCCACTGCGACAACTGCGTCGACTTCTACAAGGAGTACGGCGCCGCTCCGCGCATGATCGTCAAGTTGGGTGACAATGGCGAGCTCGACGTCAAAGCGAAGTACTCGAAGGTCAGCTCGGGCGCAATCAACTTCAACGCCGCATTCGCGCTGCCGGCCTTCGCGGCGCTGAACCCGGACTTCTTCCAGAACGTCAATGACCACCCGTTCGTCTACATCAACAACATCGTTCCGCAGAATGAGCAGGAGAACAAAGACGTCTCCATCAAAGGAGAATGGCAGGTCGATGTCGGAACGCTCACGGCCTGGGCAGCCTACAACGATCAGACCAATTTCTTCCTCACCGACGGTACCAGCGCGGCCTTCGGGCTGTACGCCGCCACGCCCTGGTGCCAGGCCGACATCACCAACCAGGTGGGCGCACCGCTGCCTTCACCGACGTTCTACGCCGGCGCCGCGTCGATCCTGCCGCCTTACAGTC
>JBAIYN010000115.1:0-6509 GCA_037915775.1 Burkholderiales bacterium
CGTCTGCGCTGGTGCTGGACACGATCGCCGCGCCGCACGCGCTGATCGAGGTCGAACAGCTGCGCCGCAGCCGTGCGCAATACAAATCGCTGGTCGATGCGTCGGCCAGCCTGATCTGGGCATGCGACGAGCACTTCCGGATCAGCTTTGCCAGCCGCCGCGCGACACGCGAGATCTATCGCTGCGAGCCGCACCACCTGATCGGCCGCCCGATTTCGAAACTGCTGGCCGAGGGCGTGGACCAGGGCACCGCCCTGCGTGCCCTGGCGGGGCTGCGCGCGGGCGAGTCATTGCGCGACGTCGAGATGGTGCACGGAGCGCTCGACGGGACCCGGGTCGTCGTCGCGCTGACCGCGGCACCTTTGCGCAACCGCGACGGCGCATTCCAGGGTGCGGTCGGGACGGTGACCGACCTGACGATCATGAAGCAGCGCGAATCCCGGCTGGCCGAGGCACTGCAGGTCGAGCGGACCGTGCTCGACGCCGCGGGCGAGGCGATCGCCGTGGTCAAGGGCGGCAGGGTGCTGCGGTGTAACGACGCGTTCATGCGCCTGCTGAAGGCCGAGCCGGCGCACCTCGCCCGCGCGAGTCTCGCCGAGTACTTCGAGCGCCATGACGACTGGGAAGAGATCGCCGGCGCGGCGGAGCTCGCTCGGGGCGAAGATCGGGCCACGGTGAAGGAAGTGCAGATCCGGCGCGGTGCGCGCATGGACGCCGAGTCGATGTGGTGCCAGGTCACCGCGCGCATGGTGGCGCCCGACGAGCTCGTGATCGTGCTGGTCGACATCGACCAGATTCGCCGGCGCGAAACCGATGCGCTGCACGTTGCGCATCACGACGAACTGACCGGGCTGCCGAACCGGCGCATGCTGGCCACGCGCGCGCAGCCCGCGCTGGCGACGGCGGCCGGCGGACGCGCCGTCTGCGCGGTGCTGGCGCTCGACCTCGACGGCTTCAAGGCAATCAACGACCGTTACGGCCACCGGATGGGCGATGTCGTGCTGCGCGAGATCGCACATCGTCTGCAGCGCGCGGTTCGTCCGCAGGACACGGTGGCACGACGCGGTGGCGACGAGTTCGCGGTGCTGCTGCCCGACGTGGGATCGCGGATCGACGCCGAGCGCGTCGCATCGCGGCTGCTGCACGCGGTCGGGCAGCCGCTGATCCTGACCGGCGGTCGCGAGGGCTGGGTCTCGGCCAGCATCGGCATCGCACTGGCGCCGCAGCAGGGGATCGATCTGGAGCGGCTGCTGCAGGTTGCCGACGCGGCCATGTACCACGCCAAGCTGCGCGGCAAGAACCGCTACGAATTCCCCGCGGACGCGACGCACGACGCACCGCGCGCCGCGGCGTCGCACTGAAAGGCCAGGCGGGAAAGCCGCGCCGCGCCGTCGCGGTGGCACGATTGACCAACGTACCCGCGCGCAGGAAGGGACCCACGCGATGATCACCGTCCGCAGAGCAGAGGAGCGCGGTCATGCCGACCACGGCTGGCTGCGCACGTACCACAGCTTCTCGTTTGCCGATTACTACGATCCGCGCTACATGGGCTTCTCCACGCTGCGCGTGATCAACGAGGACCGCATCGCGCCGGGCAGCGGCTTCGGCACGCACGGCCATCGGGACATGGAAATCGTCAGCTATGTCCTCGATGGAGAACTCGCGCACAAGGACAGCATGGGCAACGGGTCGGTGATTCGCCCCGGCGACGTGCAGCGCATGAGCGCGGGCCGCGGCGTGATGCACTCGGAATTCAATCACGCCCCGGATCGCACGACCCACTTCCTGCAGATCTGGATCGAGCCGGCGGTGCGTGGCGGCGCACCGGGTTACGAGCAGAAGCACTTCGACGACACCGACAAGCGCGGTCGCCTGCGCCTGATCGCGTCACCTGATGGAGCCGACGGTTCGGTCAGGTTGCAGCAGGACGCGCGGATATATGCCGCGCTGCTGGATGGTGCCGAGACGGTCGTGCACCAGCTGGCGCCCGGCCGCGGCGCCTATCTGCAGGTTGCGCGCGGCGCGGTCGATCTGAACGGCGTGGCGCTGGCGGCCGGTGATGGCGCGATGGCGCGCGACGAACCGGAACTGCGCCTCGCCAACGGTCGCGCCGCCGAGGTGCTGCTGTTCGACCTGCAGTAGCGCCGCCGCAGTCAGGCGCAGTTCGCGTGGCCGACGACGCTTGCCGCGCCGGGATCAGATCAGCGCCAGTTCGTGGTTCAGCGTGCCGGCGGTCCAGGTCGACGAAAAGCTGCGCGACAGCGCCGGCATCGGCTCCGCCTTGCTGGCCGCCGCGGACCAGTCGCTCCGCGTCAGGCTGAACAGGCTGTGCAGGCGCGGTTGTCCCGTGGTGTGATCGAGGCTGCCGGCGGGGATCAGTTCGCTAAAGCCGGCATCGTCCAGCAATTGTTCGAACAGCGCATGCTTCGGCGGGCAGTTCGCATACAGCCGTTCGGTGTGCAGCGCCAGGAACATCAGGTCGGCGGCGGCCGCCAGGACGTCTCGGGCGACCTCGTCCGCGAGGTAGCGAGGGTGCACGAACCAGTCGAGCAACCACGCGCCGCGCTCGCCGGCATGCGCGCGTAACTCGATCCAGCCGACGAAGTCCTGGGTCTGCTTGCGGACCACGGCCATCGTGTAGCCGATCCCGCGCAGCCAGTCGCTCTGCGAGCGGCGCACGAAGTCGACGACGTCCCCGTGCGATCTCGGCAGGCGCGTCGTCCAGCAGTGCACGAACGCCGGATGGGTCGCGGCCTGCCAGATGCGCGCCGCGTCGGCCTCGTCGATCTGACGCAGCACGCAGTGCTCCGAGAACCAGCGAAAGCCGCGCGGAAGCTGCGCATACTTGCGCTGCGATTCAGTGGCGATCATCGTTGTGTTCATGGTTCACCGTCCGTCTTCCCGACCGCCTGCGATGGCGGTACCGATGACACGTATTCTGGGGATCGGCCGGCCGAACGAAGGTCGGAAAACCGGGGGATTAGCCGATCGGGCCGCGCAGTTCTGTCGGAATTTGTCCGACAAGGCGCGTAGCGCGGCGCCGGCCGACTACGGCTGGCGCAGCACGGTTGCGAGAAATGCCGCGATGTCGCCGAGTTCTTCTGCGCTTACGGAGTGCTGCATCGGATACTCGTGCCATTGCACCGGGTAGCCGAGCGCCTGCAGCCGGTCACGCGATGAGCGCGCGCGCTCGATCGGCACCACGGGATCGCTCTGCCCGTGCGCCATCAAGATCGGCACCATGGCGCTCTGCCGCGCGCGTTCGGCCGCCAGCGAATCGGCGAGCGGCAGGTAACCCGACAGCGCCATCAATCCGGCGAGCGGCTCGGCCTGGCGCAACCCGGTCTGCAGCGTGATGGCCGCGCCCTGCGAAAACCCGGCCAGCACGATGCGCGTGCACGGCAAGCCGCGCGCGACTTCACGCGCGATCAACTGCTCGACGGCGCGCTGCGAAGCGCGGATGCTCGCCTCGTCCTCGCGCCGGACCAGATCGGTGCCGAGGATGTCGTACCAGGCGCGCATCACGTAGCCGCCGTTGATGGTGACCGGCATCATCGGCGCGTGCGGAAACACGTAGCGCAGCGACCGGGCGCCGAGCGCCTCGAGTTCGCGCACGACCGGAACGAAGTCGTAGCCGTCCGCACCGAGTCCGTGCAGCCAGATCACGCTGGCCTGCGGACGCTCGCCGGTCTGCAGTTCGACGAATTGCAGTGCGTCGCTCATCCGGACTTGCGGATTGCCGACTTCGGCCGGAAGGCACGGATCACGTCGTCGTGGGTTTCGATGTACGGCCCGCCGATCAGGTCGATGCAATATGGCACGGCCGCGAAGATGCCCAGGACCTTCGGCTTTCCGCTGTCGTCGCGCAGCCCCTCGAGCGTTTCGGCGATCGCCTTCGGCTGCCCGGGCAGATTGACGATCAGCGCCGCATGCGTGGGCGTTTCCCGGATCACCGCGACCTGGCGCGACAGGATCGCGGTCGGCACGAACTCGAGCGATATGCGCCGCATCTGCTCGCCGAAACCCGGCATTTCGCGAGTCGCCACTGCGAGCGTGGCCTCGGGCGTCACGTCGCGGCGCGCCGGCCCGGTGCCGCCGGTCGTCAGCACCAGATCGCAGCCGACTTCGTCGACCAGTTCCTTCAGTGCCGCCTCGATCGCAGCCCGCTCGTCCGCGATCAGTCGTTCGTGTGCCTGCCACGGCGAACGAAGCGCGCGGCCGAGCCAGTCGCGCAGGCCCGGAAGTCCCTTGTCCTCGTAAACGCCGGACGATGCGCGGTCGGAAACGGATACGAGGCCGACGATCAACTCATCGGGGTGGCGGCGTGTCGTCATGGGTTGCCTGTGCTCAGAGTCTGATGCAGCCAGCGGTACAGCTCGCGCGCGAACCTGGGCGCGGCGCCGGTCGCGCGCTCGCGGCGCGCGGCGCGGATCGTCGCCCGCAAGGGCTGGGCATCGATGCCGGGGTGGGATTGCAGCAGATCGGTCAGCGCCGCGTCGTCGTCGATCAGCCGATCGCGCCAGCGCTCGCAGCGGTGCATCAGCTCGATCGCCTCGCGCGAGTCGCCGGTAACGGCCGCCAGCGCGCGCCGGATCGCTTCGGCGTCGACGCCGCGCATCAGGCGGCCGACGTACTGCAGTTGGCGCCGACGTCCCTCATGACTCCTGGTCCGGCGCGCTTCGACGATCGCTTCACGCAAGCCGTCGGGCAGATCGATGCGGTCCAATTGGTCGGCCCCCAGGCGCACCAGTTCCTCACCGAGGTCCTGCAGCGCCGACATCTCCCGCTTGCGCTGCGACTTGCTCGGGCGCTCGTCTGGCGCGAGGCTGGTCAGGTCGTGCGCGCGCTGGTCCGCTTCGCGCTCGGGCGGAGGGTGTTTCATCGGCGGCTATGATAGCGGCCCCCTCGCAAGATTCCTGCCATGAGCTCCCTGTTCGCCTGGTCCGCCGATCGGCTGCGCGCGCTGGCCGCGAGCGCGCTCGATCGCGCGCGCTCGCTCGGCGCCACCGACGCCTCGGTCGAGGTCACCGAGGCCACCGGACTGTCGGTTTCGACGCGCAAGATGAAGGTCGAGACGATCGAGCACACCCGCGACAAGGGGCTGGGTGTCACGGTCTACATCGGGCAGCGCCGCGGCAATGCCTCGACGTCGGACTTCGCGCCGGCGGCGATCGCGCAGGCGGTGGAAGCCGCCTACAACATCGCGCGCTTCACGGCCGAAGACGATGCGGCCGGATTGCCGGACGACGACATGCTTGAGCGCGCGCCGCGCGATCTCGACCTGTTCCACCCGTGGGACATCGATACCGACACCGCCATCGAACTGGCGCGCCGCTGCGAGCAAGCGGCGTTCGACGTCAGCCGGCAGATCGTCAATTCGGAAGGCGCCAACGTCTACACGAATTCGGGCCACTTCGTGCTGGCCAACACGCGCGGCTTCGTCGGTGGATTTCCGTATTCGCGCCATTCGATTTCGGTGACGCCGATTGCGAGGAACAAGGACGGAATGCAGCGCGACGACTGGTATTCGTCATCGCGTCTGCCGAGCGAACTCGCCGACCCGGAAGCCGTCGGCGCCTACGCCGCGCGGCGCGCACTGGCGCGCCTGTCCGGACGGCGCCTGAGCACGCGCCAGTGCCCGGTGCTGTTCGAGGCGCCGCTGGCGTGCGGCCTGATCGGCAATTTCGTGCAGGCCGCGAGCGGCGGATCGCTTTACCGCAAGGCATCCTTCCTCGTCGATGCGCTCGGCAAACCGCTGTTTGCCGCGCACGTGTCGCTGCACGAGGATCCTTACGTGCCGCGCGCGTCCGGCTCCGGGCCGTTCGACGAAGAGGGCGTGCGCGGCCAGCAGCGCGACGTGATCGCCGATGGCGTGCTGACCGGCTATTTCCTGTCCAGCTATTCCGCGCGCAAGCTCGGCATGAAGACGACCGGCAACGCCGGCGGCGCATACAACCTCGAGCTGCGCTCCCGGCTGACCGAGCCGGGCGACGATTTCGCGGCGATGATCCGCAGGCTCGGCACCGGCCTGCTGGTGACCGAAATGATCGGGCAGGGAATCAACTATGTCACCGGCGACTATTCGCGCGGCGCAAGCGGCTTCTGGGTCGAAGCCGGTGAGATCCAATATCCGGTCGAGGAAATCACGATCGCCGGCCGGCTGCCCGACATGTTCGCCGGCATCACCGCAGTCGGCGCAGACCGCTACGAGCGCGGCGGACGAATCACGGGTTCGGTCATCGTCGAGGGAATGACCGTGGGCGGGTCCTGAGGACCGGCCCTGTAGGGGAATTGACTATCGCTGTCGGCCCGGCTTTGACTACACTGCGCCCCTGAGTCGGTTCCCGGGAGGCGCGGCACGCTCGCGCCACGCCGGCTTGCAGCTCCCCTAGGCAGACTTTGACAAAAGGAGACTTCATGCAACGTCGTTCATTCATGGCGCGTGCGGCTGCGGGTGCTACCGCGGCCGCCGCGGTCGTCGCCGCCCCTGCGGTGCGCGCGCAGGCGGC
>JBAIYN010000085.1:0-2135 GCA_037915775.1 Burkholderiales bacterium
AGATCGTGCTCGGACGATCGCGGAAGCGCCTTTCGGTCAGTCCGCGGAACAGCGCGGCGGCAACCGTGATGCGATCGTGGACCACGGCCCGGCCCTGCAGCGTCAGGCGCGTCTCGATCGCGAACGCGGCATCTCCCACGCTGCCGCCGAGCGCCTGTGCCGCGTCTTCCTCCAGCCGGGTGCGCTCGAAGCCGAGCAGTTCGACCACCGGCGACTCGCGGCGGCCGTCGCTGCGTTCGATGCGGAAGAACTGGAACAGGTAGCGATCCGCGTTGTGGCTCGCGACGAACGTGCCGCGCCCCTGCCGGCGCACCAGGATGTGGTCGGCAGCGAGTTCGTCCACCGCATGCCGCAGCGTTCCGATCGACACGCCAAAGGTCGCCGCCAGTGCGGTTTCGTTCGGCAGCGCGGCGCCGGGCGGAAAGCCGCCGTCCTCGATCGCCTGCAGCAGCGCGCGCTTGACCACGCGATACAGCGGCATGTCGGCCGCTTCCGGCGCGATCGCGCGGAAGCGCGCGGCGGCGGGCGCGGGGTTGCGGGTGGCGGCACTGGCGACCGGCATGCGCCGATTGTCGGGCTCGCGCCCCTTACATGCAACTGATCTATATGACTTGTTTGACAGTCTGTGGCGTGCTGCCTACATTGCCCGTCCCGCGCTGAAGGAGCGAGACGATGATTCATTTCGTGCTGCACGACCGCAAGGACACGGTCGCGGTGGTCGTGGTCGAGGGCGTGAAGGCCGGCATGACGCTCAACGGCTGGATCATGGACGAGGACAGGACGGCGACGGTGCAGGCGCGCCAGGACATCCCGATCGGGCACAAGGTGGCGCTGGTCGACATGCAGCCCGGCGACACGGTGTTGAAGTACGGCATCGACATGGGCAAGGTGGTTGCCCCGATCCGGGCCGGCGAACACGCGCACGTGCACAACATCAAGACCAAGCGCTGGTAGGAAGGACATTGCCATGGCTGTCGTCGCGAAAGACACCACGTTTCTGGGCTACCGGCGCGAGAACGGCCGCGTCGGCATACGCAATCACGTGATCATTCTGCCGCTGGATGACCTGTCGAACGCCGCCGCGGAGGCGGTCGCGCACAACATCAAGGGCGCGCTCGCAATTCCGCACCCGTATGGCCGGCTGCAGTTCGGCGCCGACCTGGAACTGCATTTCCGCACGCTGATCGGCGCCGGCTGCAACCCGAACGTCGCGGCGGTCGTGGTGATCGGCATCGAGGAGAGCTGGACGCAGAAAGTCGTCGACGGCATCGCGGCGACCGGCAAGCCGGTTGCGGGCTTCGGCATCGAGTTGCACGGCGACCACGACACAATCATGCGCGCGAGCAAGGCGGCGCGCGAGTACGTGCAATGGGCGAGCGAGAAGCAGCGCGAACCGTGCAATCTCCGGGATCTCTGGGTGTCGACCAAGTGCGGCGAGAGTGATACCACGTCAGGCTGCGGCGCCAATCCGACCGTCGGCGATGCGTTCGACAAGCTGCACGCGCTCGGCAACTACCTCTGTTTCGGCGAGACGACCGAACTGACCGGCGGCGAGCACATCGTCGCCGCGCGCTGCGCCAGCGACGCGGTACGCGAACGCTTCATGTTCATGTTCAACCGCTACCAGGACGTGATCAACCGCCACAAGACCTCGGATCTCTCCGACTCGCAGCCGACCAAGGGCAACATCGCCGGCGGACTCACGACGATCGAGGAGAAGGCGCTCGGCAACATCCAGAAGATCGGCAAGAAATGCACTGTCGACGGCGTGCTCGACAAGGCCGAGACGCCGACGCACCCGGGCCTGTGGTTCATGGATTCGTCGTCGGCGGCGGCCGAGATGGTCACGCTGTGCGCGGCGAGCGGTTTCGCGGTGCACTTCTTCCCCACCGGCCAGGGCAACGTGATCGGCAACCCGATCCTGCCAGTGATCAAGATCTGCGCCAACCCGCGCACGGTGCGGCTGATGAGCGAGCACATCGACGTCGACACGTCGGGCCTGCTGCAGCGTGAGATCACGCTGGACCAGGCCGGCGACAAGCTGCTGGACATGATGCTGCGCACGGCCAACGGCAGGCTGACCGCGGCAGAGGCGCTGGGACATCGCGAGTTCGTGCTGACGCGGCTGTACGAGT